>JBFHVK010000005.1:0-26468 GCA_041589615.1 Gammaproteobacteria bacterium
GGATGATATTCTGAATCATGGCGGCACCTATGCCATGATAGGCCCAACAGGTGTGGGTAAAACCACGACCATCGCCAAGCTGGCAGCGCGTTTCGCAATGCAGCATGGGCAACGTCATGTGGCCCTGGTAAGTACTGATACCTATCGTATTGGTGCACATGAGCAACTCATTACCTATGGACGCCTGCTGGGAGTTACCGTGCACTCTGCCAATACCAGTGATGACCTGAGGCAGCTGTTACACAAGTTACAGGATAAAAAACTCATTCTCATTGATACTGCAGGTATGAGTCAGCGTGACCTGAATATCAGCCAGCAGTTTGCCCATATGAGCCACCCATCATCGATGATCAAGCCCTATCTGGTGCTATCAGCAAATGCCCAGTTATCTACGCTCGATGAGGTGATCGGTGCATTCAAAGGCGCCAATCCAGTGGGTTGTATTCTGACCAAAATCGATGAGGCAGCCAGCCTGGGTGGTATTCTCAGCGCCATGGTGCAACATCATCTACCGGCAGCCTATATTAGTAATGGGCAGAAAGTCCCCGAAGACCTGCGTCCCGCACGGGCACGTGAACTGGTTGAAATGACAATCAGGCAGGGCCGTGAGCATAAACTTCCACTGGATGACGAGTTTATGGCCAGTGCATTCAGTTCGGGTGCAGCGCCCATGAGAATGTAAAATTTTGATATAAATGGCTGTCAAACAAACCCGAGCCCCACAGCTCTTCTATAATTAGTCTAAGATGTAACACTTAATAATATGAATGATCAGGCAGCAGGCATAAGACGAATGGCAGCAAACAAACCGGTGCAGGTAATTGCGGTAAGCAGTGGCAAGGGTGGCGTCGGTAAAACGAATGTATCGGTTAACCTCTCGTTAGCCATGGTGGAAATGGGGCAGAAAGTACTGCTAATGGATGCCGACCTTGGTCTGGCTAATGTAGACCTGCTACTTGGGTTGCACTCTCAATATAATTTATCTCATGTTATTTCCGGTGAACGTAGCCTGGAAGAGGTAGTGGTGGATGGTCCTGAAGGCCTGAAAATTATTCCCGCAGCATCGGGCATGCAAATGATGTCGGAGTTAAGCCCCGGTGAGCATGCTGGTGTAATAAGATCATTTAGTGATTTAAACATACCCATCGATACGCTGGTTATAGATACAGCAGCCGGTATATCAGATGGCGTGATCAGTTTCGTAAAAGCATCCAATGAAGTTATCGTTGTGGTGTGTAATGAACCTACATCGCTTACCGATGCATATGCACTGATTAAGGTTCTTTCCGAAGATCATGGCGTACATAAATTTAATATTCTGGCAAATTCCGTCAGAGATCCCCACGAAGGTCTAAAATTATTCAAGAAGCTCACGCGTGTGACCGACTACTACCTGGATGTCACGCTGAGTTTTATGGGGGCCGTTCCTTACGACGAATACCTGGTGAAAGCGGTGAAGAAACAGAAGGCTGTGTTGTTGTCCTATCCACAGAGTCCCGCCGCTCTTGCGTTTAGAAAACTCGCTAAAGAGGCGATCTCCTGGCCGGTGCCCAAATCGGCATCGGGACACCTGGAATTCTTTGTCGAGCGGCTCATACAGTACAGTGCAGCAGGCTAGCCTGCGGAGAGTTATAAACGGTGCCTATGAACGCAGGTCATACCATGTATTCTGATATGCAGAAAGATCAACGAGATCAACGCATCATCGAGCATATTGGTCTCGTTAAACGTATTGCCTATCACCTCGTGGCTCGCCTGCCATCAAATGTACAGGTTGATGACCTGATACAGGCAGGTATGCTCGGTCTGATTGAAGCATCAAAACATTATGATCCATCGCAGGGTGCCAGTTTTGAAACCTATGCGGGTATCCGTGTGCGCGGTGCGATGCTGGATGATGTTCGTCATGCGGACTGGTCGCCGCGTTCATTACACCGAAAAATGCGCCAGGTGCGTGAAGCTATACATGAAATTGAAAACAGGACCGGGCGGGATGCCAGGGATCAGGAAATTGCCGATACGCTTGAGATAACACTGGACGAGTATCATGCAATCAAACGTGACAGTGCAAATGCACAGATATTCAGTCTGGACCAGGCAGATGATGATCCGGGGCAGCAGGCGCGTTTGCGTTCAGAAACGAGTGATCCTTTGCAGGCATTCCAGGATCAGAGTTTTAAAGTCAGTCTGGCAAAGGTTATTGCATCGTTAAGTGAGCGAGAGCAAATGGTCATGTCCTTGTACTACAACGAAGAGCTCAACCTGAAAGAAATTGGCCAGGTACTGGATATATCAGAATCCAGGGTTTGCCAGATTCATAGTCAGGCATTAAAGAACATTCGCAGTAAAATGCACGACTGGCAAGTTTAACGGATTGCAAATAAGATGGTTTTAATTGCAACGAGCAACCGCTATCATGTCAATAAACCTTTGGTTGCAGAGAGTTTTTTTTAGTTTTAACTGTTTTTTTAACAGGAAAACATAATTCCTGAGAGAAATACGGCTTTAGACTGGAAATTGCTCAAATGTCTGCCAAAATCTGTAGTAAACACAAACACTGAGGAACCCCACCTTGGATAAAAATATGAAAATCCTCATCGTGGATGATTTCTCCACCATGCGGCGAATAATTAAAAATCTGCTGAGAGATCTGGGCTTTAACAATACTGAAGAAGCAGATGACGGTAATACCGGGCTTCCTAAACTTCAATCGGGGAATTTTGATTTTCTCGTTACAGACTGGAATATGCCTGGTATGACAGGTATCGACCTGTTGAGAGCTGTTCGAGCAGATGAAAAGCTGAAAGATCTTCCTGTGTTAATGGTAACCGCCGAGGCCAAGAAAGAGCAGATCGTCATGGCCGCGCAGGAGGGTGTTAATGGCTATATTGTTAAACCCTTCACCGCGCAAACACTTAAGGAAAAGATCGATAAAATATTTGAACGTATAGAAGGTTAGCGGAGGATTAAATGGAAGATACGCACATAGACCGCGACCTTCTTCTGAAAAAGGCACAGGCCCTTGTCGCCAGTCTTGAGTCAGCAGAAACCAGTGAAGAGCAGCTGGAGACGCAGATTGATGAAATAAACAATCTACGTGATAACAGCCTGTTCAAGGAGCTGGGGAAGATGACTCGCGAAATACACGACTCAATCACCCAGTTTCGTATGGACTCTCGTATTTCAGACCTTGCAGAAACAGACATACCCGATGCAAAGGACCGGCTTGAATATGTCATTACTATGACAGAAAAAGCTGCCAATACTGCAATGGGTGTCATTGAAGAAGGCAGTCCTGTCGCTGAAAAACTGGGTGCACAGGCCGGAGTGCTTAAAGAACAATGGGAAAAATTTAGACGACGTGAACTGTCCCAGGATGAGCTGCGCGAAATGGGACATGACGTAGAGGATTTCTTTACCGAGTCGGAACAGATGATGTCGAAGTTACTGTCTGGCTTTACAGAAATACTCATGGCACAGGACTTTCAGGATTTAACGGGGCAGATTATTCGCCAGGTTATTAATCTTGTAAATGAAATTGAATCGAATCTGGTTCAGTTAATCAAAATTCAGGGAGAAAGCCTGGCAAAGGATGAGTCGTCTAAAAAAGTGGAAGATGAAACAAAACTGGAAGGCCCGCAAATACCAGGCAAGGAAAAGTCTGATGATGTAATGAAAGGTCAGGATGATGTGGATGATTTGCTGGCGAGTCTGGGTTTCTAGTAAACCTGAAGACGATCTTCGATATGACGGATACAGACATACTTACAACTAAAATAAAGGTCAACGAAGGGTCATAAATGGCAATTGATCTAGATGATGAAATACTACAGGATTTTCTGGTTGAGGCCGGTGAAATACTGGAGCTACTAAGTGAACAGCTGGTCGACCTGGAGCAGTCTCCGGAAGATGCTGATTTGCTTAACGCTGTTTTTAGAGGATTTCATACCGTTAAAGGGGGTGCCGGTTTTCTTGCACTCGATTCAATGGTTGACTGTTGTCATGTTTGTGAGGATGTCTTTAATGTTCTGCGGCAGGGTGAGCGAGCTGTAACACCTGGCCTGATGGATTGTGTATTACAGGGCCTGGATTCAGTGCAGAGCATGTTTGCTGAAATTCAGGGTGGCATAGATCCAACACCTGCCGACCCTGAACTTCTTGCCAAACTCAAGGTTTATTCTGTTGCCGGTGATGAGGAGCCAGATGGGGCTGGAGCACCAGTAGCTGCAGAAGAGCCATCCCAGGCTGCTGTCGATGAACCGCCGGCTGAAGCAGCATCGAGTGAAAGAGATGAAACTGATGATGAATTTGATGCACTACTGGATGCTATGGATTCTGAGACTGAACCAGCTTCCTCCGAAACCACACCTGTTTCTGATAGTGATGAAATAACCGACGATGAATTTGAAGCCCTGCTGGATGATATACATGGCAAGGGTAAGCATAGTGGTAAACCTGATGAAGCCACACCCGCTAAAAGTGTACCTGAGTCAACTGATGATGATGTCATAACCGATGATGAGTTTGACGCCCTGCTTGACCAGATGCATGGACAGGGTAAGGGGCCAACTGGAGGTGGTGAAACTCAGCCCCCTGCAGATAAAAAACCTGCGGCAGCGACAGAGGGTGGTGGTGAGATTATCACCGATGACGAATTTGATGCATTGCTGGACCAGATGCATGGCAAGGGCAAGGGTCCTACCGGTGATGCGGCAGGTGCCAAACCTGCGGCGCCAGCTCAACCTGCAGCAGCCAAAGCACCCGCTGCAAAACCAGCAGAGCCGGCCAAGCCAGCCGCCGCCAAGCCAGCAGGTGCCAAACCCGCTGCGCCAGCCAAGCCAGCAGCTGAAACATCTGTAAGGGTTGATACTGAACGACTTGATGAAATTATGAACCTTGTGGGTGAGCTGGTGCTCGTCAGAAACCGCCTGCAAACGCTGCGTACGAATATGGCCGAAGGGCAGATTACACAGGCAATCACCAATCTCGATATGGTGACGGCAGATCTGCAGACCTCGGTGATGAAAACCCGCATGCAGCCAATTAAGAAAGTATTTGGCCGTTTCCCTCGCGTTGTACGTGACCTGTCACGCTCAATCAATAAGCAGATCAAACTTGAAATGATGGGTGAGGAAACTGACCTGGATAAAAACCTGGTTGAGGCACTGGCAGATCCGCTGGTTCACCTGGTACGTAATGCGGTTGATCATGGTATTGAAATGCCTGATGAGCGTGAAAAGAAAGGTAAGCCACGTGAGGGTACAGTTAGCCTTTCAGCTACTCAGGAAGGTGATCATATTCTATTGTCTATCGAGGATGACGGTGCCGGTATGGACCCTGAAGTGTTACGTCGTAAGGTGGTTGAAAAAGGCCTGATGGACGAAGAAACCGCCGCACGTCTGGATAACAAGGAATGCTTCAACCTTATCTTTATGGCAGGTTTTTCGACCAAGGACCAGATTTCAGATATCTCTGGGCGTGGTGTCGGTATGGATGTGGTGAAAACTCGCATCACTCAGTTAAACGGCTCACTGGATATTGATTCGGAGTTGGGCAAAGGCAGTATACTGACGATCAAGGTTCCTTTGACGCTGGCGATTTTACCGACCCTGATGATTGCACTTGGCGATTTTACTTTCGCTTTACCACTTGCGAATGTGAATGAAATTTTTGAGCTGGAAACTCGCAAGACCAATATTGTTGATGGACAGTTGATGGTTATGGTACGTGATAAGGCTGTTCCACTATTCTATTTATCGAAATGGTTACTTAAACCGGGTGAAGAACATACATCAGGTAATGGTAAGGGGCAGGTGATTATAGTGTCCGTTGCAAACCGGCTGGTGGGGCTGGTGACCGACTCAGTGATTGGCCAGGAAGAAGTGGTTATTAAACCTCTGGGTGTGATGCTTCAGGGGCTTGCTGAATTTGCCGGCTCTACCATTACAGGTGATGGTGGTATCGCACTGATCATTGACGTACCGAGTTTACTGAAAGCACGTGCCAACAAGGGGTTTTAAACCCAGCAATGATTACTTTTTTTCAGGAAGCCTAGATGCCTATACGTGTACTTATTGTCGATGACTCTGGCTTTTTCCGGCGACGACTCACTGAAATATTCGAATCAGACCCTATGATTGAAGTGGTTGAAACTGCCGTTGATGGTAAAGATGCGGTAGAGAAGGCTGCAACTTGTCGACCTGATGTCATCACCATGGATATCGAAATGCCTGTAATGAATGGCATTGATGCAACGCGCGAAATTATGCGTCGCAAGCCGGTACCAATCATTATGTTTTCATCGCTCACTCATGAAGGTGCCCAGGCAACACTGGATGCGCTCGAAGCAGGAGCAACTGACTTTCTACCGAAGCGTTTTGATGATATTTCAAATGATAAGGCCGAAGCGCGCAATATTTTATGCTCTCGAATTAAGGCCATGGCTTCACCCGCGAAGTCATTCAGGCCGACGACTACCCCTTCAACAGCTGCAAGACCTGCAGCCCAACAGCGGCAAACTTTTACCTCTACTGCCGCTGCGCCTGCACCTGTTACCACAACCACGCCGGTAACTCGCACTACCCGAGCATTTAATCCAGCTGAATATGACCTGGTTGCTATTGGCACTTCAACAGGTGGTCCGGTGGCCTTGCAGGATGTTTTAACAAAGTTACCCGCAAGCTTTTCGTTGCCACTATTGCTGGTTCAGCATATGCCAGCCAAATTCACAGAGGCATTTGCATCTCGGCTTAACCAGCTTTGTAAAATTGAAGTCAGGGAAGCCAAAAATGGCGACGAGCTTAAACCAGGATTGGCCCTGCTGGCGCCGGGTGGGCTACAGATGAAGCTTGAAAAGCGAGCTGGACGCATGCTGGTAAGGATCGAAGAGGAAACAGATCCGATGCAGAATTACAAACCCTGCGTAGATGTTACTTTTGAAAGCGTGAATAACGCAGTAGGAAAAAGAACCCTTGGTATTATCCTTACCGGTATGGGAGCAGATGGTCGTGAGGGCTGTAATAAACTGAAGAATCGTGGTGCCACTATCTGGGCACAGGATGAAACAAGCAGTACTATCTATGGAATGCCCGCTGCTGTAGCCAATATTGCGGAGCAAATTTTGCCGTTGAGTGAAATCGGCAAGAAACTTGCAACGAATACCTAACATGGACATTCTGAGTATTGCCGGGATCGTCATTGCGTTTGTCGCCATACTTAGCGGCAATCTGCTAGAAGGCGGTCATGTCGGCCAGTTATTTCAATTAACAGCATTTCTCATCGTTGTGGGAGGCACCACCGGTGCGGTTCTGTTACAAACATCGCTTCCAGTTTTCTGGCGCGCGATGGTCATCGTGCGTTGGGTTTTTGTCACGCCTCAAATAAATTTACTCGATACGATTGAAAAAATAGTCGCCTGGAGCCAGCTTTCACGTCGTGAAGGTTTGCTGGCCCTGGAAGATGCATCGGAAAATGAACAGGATCTCTTCTCACGTAAGGGCCTGCAGATGCTGGTCGATGGCAACGAGCCGGAAACCATTCGTGATGTGATGGAAACAGAAATTGTGACCATTGAAAATCACGACACCCAGGCAGCCAAAGTGTTCGAGTCGATGGGTGGATATAGCCCGACTATTGGTATTCTCGGTGCGGTAATGGGATTAATACATGTGATGAATAATCTTGCCGACCCGGAAAAACTGGGCAGCGGGATTGCCACCGCATTTGTGGCCACAATCTATGGGGTGGGACTGGCTAACCTGATTTTATTGCCGATTGCAGGTAAACTGAAAGCTCAGATCAAGCAGCAGTCCATACAGTATGAAATGATGCTGGAAGGTATTGTCAGCATTGCAGAGGGTGAGAACCCGCGTAATCTGCAGGCCAAGTTGCAGAGCTTTCTGGGGCGTGCTTAAGGAGGCGGCATGAGGCGTCGAGGAATAACCAGTATTGAGCCTGAAGAGTCCACAGACCGCTGGCTCGTGTCCTATGCAGATTTTATCACTCTGCTGTTTGCCTTTTTTGTCGTCATGTATTCAATTTCTAATGTTAATTTAGGTAAGTATCGGGTGTTATCAGAATCGGTAAGCACGGCTTTTAGCGCACAATCTAATTCACCCTTTCCTGTTGGTTCTCAGTTGGGTATATCGGTTCAGCGTGCGCCAATTGCGCTTGGCCTGATCGGTCAGACGGGGCAGGTTTCCATGCGAGAAACAGCCGCAGCGCTAGACAAGCGTATGAAGAAATGGATTAAGCAGGGCATGATTGCGGTGAAGGGAAACGAAAAATGGCTGGAAATTGAAATCAAGTCCAGCCTGCTGTTTAACTCCGGTGAAGCGACTTTGACAGAGGCTTCAGCGAATGTGCTTAGCCAGCTGAGTGAAACCTTTAAAGCGAGCAGTAATCCACTCTATGTTTCCGGCTATACCGATGATATCCCGATTGGTACCAATCGTTTTCCCAGTAACTGGGAGCTCTCGGCTGCACGTTCAGCCAGTGTAGTCAGGCTGTTTGCGGAAAATGGTATAGCTCCCTCGCGTATGGGTGCAATCGGTTATGCTGAATTCAGGCCTGTCGCAGCGAATGATAATGAGGTCAATCGCCAGAAAAATCGTCGTGTCGTTATCCGCATGCTTGCTGGCGAGGACATATATGCAAATAGCAGTCCTTTTGCGGACTCTTCTAAGGAAGTAGAAGGAACACAGGAAGTATCGGTCAATGAACTTCAGCCGGCTGAGCCGGCGCGTTCCATCTTTGAGGCGCTCTGATATGTCCCGGGGTGCTAAATGAGAATCTGGGCGACAGCAAACCAGAAAGGCGGTGTGGGTAAAACCACCTCCGCCGTTACTCTTGCGGGTGTAATGCAGAAGCGGGGTTATCGAGTTCTGCTGGTAGACCTTGACCCCCATGGATCGCTAACGAGTTATTTCGGCCTGGACCCTGACGTGGTAGAGCCCAGTGGTTATGACCTGTTTCAGCAGGCAGCCGAAGGTTCCGTAGAGGTGAGGCCAGCTATACACAAAACCCAGTTTAGCCGTTTGCACTTCATACCAGCATCGTCAGCACTGGCCACACTGGATCGTCAGCTGGGCACAAAAGGCGGAATGGGGCTGGTGATTAAGCGTGCCCTGCAACAGGTAGAAGATGACTATGACCTGGCAATTATTGACTGTCCTCCCATGCTTGGCCTGCTTATGGTTAATGCGCTTGCAGCCTGTCACCGCTTATTGATTCCGGTGCAAACCGAATATCTCGCGCTCAAGGGTCTGGAAAGAATGGTTCATACCCTGTCGATGATACAGAAAGCACGCAAGCAGAATGTCTGTTACACCATTGTGCCGACTTTTTATGATCAGCGACTCAAAGCATCAATAGACACTTTACAAACCTTGCGAAGCCAGCACAAGGACACCATCTGGGATGGAGTGATCCCGATTGATACGCAGTTCAGGGAAGCCAGCCAGAAGGGTATACCGCTATCAATCGAGCGTATCAGTTGTCGGGGAAGTAGAGCGTATTCTCATCTGCTCGACTATTTACTTGAGCTGGATGAGTCAAGCCTGTCTGCAGCTGGAGATGCATAGAGATGAGTGATAACGGAAAAAATCCATCTGCACAGGAAAAAGCGATTAATGATTATCTTCAGGCGTTGCTTGAGGAGGTTCCAGAGGACGAGGTAGAGGATGAGATAAAAGTACCGCATAAAGTACAGGCAGCAGCGCCTGAAGCGGTAGAAACCCGTCCGCATGATGAGCCTGTGGATGCGCCACCTGTCGTAGGACTTGAGCAACTGGTTGCACAGGTTCCTGACATCATTACTGAAGCAGAGGTAGTCACAGAGACTCTGGTAGAGCAGGCTGTTGAAAGCGCATTTGAAGAGCCGGTTAAGGAAGAAACAGGGGTGCCTGAGTGGGCGCAATCGCGTTTTCAGTGTCTGTTATTCAATGTTTCCGGCTTAAGCCTCGCCGTGCCGCTGGTAAAACTGAATAGTGTCATACCCTGGAATGAAGATATTACGCACACGCCTAACCAGACAGAATGGTATCTTGGCCTGATTCAGCATCTGCAGAATCAGATAAAAGTGATTGATACTGCCCTGCTGGTAATGCCGGAAAACCGACGCGATAAAATCGAAGAAGACCCTAATCAGCGTTTTAGTCATATATTGCTGGTGGATAATTATCGTTGGGGACTGGCCTGTGACAGCATAGGTGATGTTATCTGGCTGGAAAAAGACGATGTAAAGTGGCGTAAAAACAAGTCCAGCCGTGCCTGGCTATCAGGTACATCACTCGAACACCTGTGCGCCATTATGGATACAGAAGTATTCGCACAAATGCTAAATAAAGGTAAATAGACGCTAAAAAGCCAACTATTTCAGCCAGATATGAAGCTTAATCGGGCTGGCGTTTATATCGATCTGGTCTAAAATCCATTACAGGATAAAGAAAAATTCACAGTGTGAGTATATACAGTTGTCCTGACACAATAACTGAGCAGAAGCCAGCGGGCTAAATTAAGTTTTAATTAACTAATCTGGCACATAAACTGCAACAAAAATAGATAAGTGGAGCACTTGATATGAGTGATGATGAAATCGGTAATGTTGATCACAGACAATGTGTGACATTCCGACTGGATGAAGAGATCTACGGTATCAACGTAATGCTGGTACAGGAAGTTCTCAGAGTAACAGACATAGCACCCGTACCTGGCGCTCCGAATTATGTGATTGGTATTATCAATCTTCGTGGAAACGTAGTCACCGTAATCGACACACGAATGCGTTTTGGCCTGCCGCCAAAAGAGATGGATGATGCAACACGTATTGTAATTATCGAAGCGGAAAACCAGACCGTCGGGATTGTCGTAGACAGCGTTTCTGAAGTTGTCGATGTCTATTCTAACGAAATTGAAACCGCACCCAATGTAGGTAATGATGAAACAGCCCGGTATATTGAGGGGGTTGTCAGCCGCAGTGAAGAGCTACTGATACTGGTAGATTTAAACAAGCTTCTCACTGATGATGAATGGGCAGATATGTCCGGATTCTAGTAATGGCCTGGCTCTCTTGTATATCGAGTATGGGAGAGCCAAATGAACGCACTGGTAATTTTACTATCAAGTTTACTTTTTCTAATGACGCTGGCCCTGTTTGTGTGGACAAGAAAACAGATGCAGCAATTTCAGCAGACTATTGAATCAGCCTCCAGTAACCAGAAAGTATATAGTGAGCTGACAGCCTTGAATGCGGGGTCTATTGGGCTTGGCGAACGTTTTATCAGGCTTGAAAAAGATATGCAGGAACTAAGCGGGCTGGTTGAAGAAATACAGTCGCAGATGCAAACTAATTCTCCCTATGCTTATGCAATCGAGCTGGCACAGAAAGGTTATAGCAAAGAGAATATATCTGAATTATGCCATATCAGTTTAACGGAAGCACAATTGCTGGTGATGATGCATCAGCAAAACCGCGCGGCCTGATTTAATATCTGCTATCTTTCTTAAACGACTATATATAATGACCATTAATCGCAGGCTGATGCCTGTTGTGGTTTTCCCGTAGCATGTCGATAGCTTTGTCGCAGGGCATAGGCCTGCCAAACAGGAAACCCTGCATATTTTTACAGCGCCATGCTCTCAGTTGTTCAAGCTGTGCCTGTGTCTCTACACCCTCTGAAATAATATTCAGGTTCAAACCTTTCGCTATAGCAATAATTGCCTTGATAATGGACGAGTCTTCTTCGCTTTTAGACATATCATGAACGAAAGACTGGTCAATTTTTAATGTGTCTATTGGCAAACGTTTCAGGTAATTAAGTGAAGAATAGCCGGTACCAAAGTCATCAATGGCAATTTTGATGCCGTGATTACTGAGTTCTCGTAATTTCAGGATACCATCGTCAGTATCATGCATCAGGGTGTTCTCGGTTATTTCTATTTCCAGCATTTCACCAGGAATTTCATACTTGTTCAGGGTATTAAGAACAAAATTCACAAAGTTACCCTGTTCAAGTTGAATTGCGGATACATTAATTGCAATACGAATATTACTTAAGCCAAGATCACGCCAGCGCTTTAACTCTGCACATGCATTCTCGAGAATCCAGTTCCCGATACTTTTGATCAGGCGTGTTTCTTCGGCAAGCTCGATAAATTCATTTGGTGAAATCAGTCCGCGTTCTGGGTGTTGCCAGCGGATAAGTGCTTCCATAGCGAACACTTCATTAGTTTCTATATTAATTTGTGGCTGGTAATAGATCTTGAACTGGCTGTCATCAAGTGCCCTGCGTAAATCATTTTCGAGTGATAAATGGCGAGAATATGCATCGATCATATTATCACTATAAAATTCGAAACCGTTTTTACCTTTACCCTTGACGGAATACATTGCAATATCAGCATGTTTAATAAGTGACTCCATTGTGTCACCATCTTCTGGGTAGTGTGATATGCCTATACTGGTGCTAATAAAGAGTTCATGACTATCTATTCTGAAAGGTTCCTTGAGAGACTTGATGATTTTACGGGCTATGAATTCAGCATCTTCACGACTGTTAACTTCAGGAAGTAGTAAGGTGAATTCATCCCCGCCAATACGTGCAAGGGTATCGCCCTCTCTAAGGCAGTGTCGTAGACGCATTGCTACAGCCTGTAGCAGATGGTCTCCCACTATGTGACCTAGTGTGTCATTGATTACCTTGAAACGATCAAGGTCGAGGAACATTACTGATAAATTTGTTTTGTTTCTCCTGGCATGTGTAATTGCCTGATTTAAACGATCTTTAAGGAGTGTTCTATTCGGCAGACGAGTAAGCATGTCATGATATGCCTGGAAGCGGATTATTTCTTCTGCTTCAATCCTGTCAGTAATATCTCTCGCAATGCCATAAGTTCCTATGAATTTCTTATTATCATTTTTATCGCCAGAACTATATACGCCGACCGAATTGATCTCGATAGGTAAAATTCGGTTGTCGAAATTTCGAGCCTGTTCGTTATTTTTGCACTTGAGTTTAAGTTCGATGTTTATGCTGGCTCTATTTCCAGTGCGTCTCTCATTGAATTTGAACTGAGCTTTTTCTATATCGTCTTCATGCACCAGTTCACTGTAATGCTTGCCAATGACGTCTTTCATTTTATAGCCGAGCAGGCTTTCGACTCGCTTATTTATAAAGGTGAAGCGCCCCTTGTTATCCAGGATATAAACGATGTCTGGTGATTTGTTAACGATATAGCGATGGAGTTTTTCTGATTCCTTCAGTTGTATCTGCATTTTTCTGTTATCCGATTCTAATTGACGCTTCTTGACTGCGTTGCTAACCGAATTCAGTAAATTATCAATAGAATAAGGTTTGCGTATGTAGTCATAGGCGCCAAATTTCAATGCGTTCTCTGCTGCTTCGAATGAGGTTTCACCACTTACTACAATTACGGTAGTGTCTAAATTGTATTCTCTAATGAAGCTCATAACATCCTCGCCATTTTTCCCTTCCATATTGAGGTCGAGGAGGATGATACCAATATGGTCATTCTGTAATCTTTCAATTGCTTCTTCACCGCTACTTACAGAATCAACAGTATAATTATGCTGGCTCATTAGCTCCATCAGACTGTACTGATGCAGCTTTTCATCATCTACAATCAGTATTTTTTCTGTTTTATTCGTCAAAGCGTTGAGTTTTTTGTTTGCAATTAATTTTATATCAGTCGTCTCTGGCATTTCTTTTTGCTCATATTTATTATTACAGAGATAAGACCATTGTTAATACTGAAAAAAAGCGTTCTACATATTTTATCATCCTGATTAATACGATCGATTACAGCGATTTTCAAATATTACATCAAGCCCGCTTGTATTTCTTCTGGGAACTGCACGCTAAATTCTGTGCCATTTCCATCAGTTTTGCAGCTAATTAAGCCGCCTAACCTGTCTACCAGGTTTTTAGTAATACTTAAGCCTAGCCCGGAGTGCCCATTTCCCTTAGTGCTGGTAACTGGTCTGTAGAGATTTTTCATGATCTCTGCAGGAATGCCAGGGCCAGAATCCTGTAACTTAAGTTCTATATGGTTCATTCCGTTGATATTAATATTTCCACTTGTAATTGTTATCTCGCCATTGTTTTCAATGGCTTCAACCGAGTTTTTTATGAGGTTGGTTATTATTTGTTTTATAGTGTCCTTGTCTGATTTTATTCGATTAAGATTATTATCAAGTTTAAGGTTCAGTTTAATATTGTGAGTCGTAAAAAGAGAAGATTTATAAAGGCTGCTCAATTCTAGAATAAGTTTGTTGATATCTACATCCAGAGGTTTGTAGGTACCTGATTCATACTTATCCTTGCAGCGTATAATTATATTGGAAATCCTGTCTATTTCCTGCTTTATAGTTTGAAGATCGTTTTGTGCAGGATCATTACTGTCCAGTTTCTTTGACAGAAGTTGTAAATAATTTCGTATTACACTTAATGGATTATTTGTTTCATGAATTATCGATCTGGCTCTCTGTAAAAATTCCTGACTATTCTCATTGGCTATATCAAGTATTTTCTGTGTGTAGTTATAGTGAGATGATATTTTCTCGGCGATATTGTCTGAAAATAACTTGAGTAGAGATTCATTCTCAATAATTTTTTCTGCTTTAGTTTCCGTGCACGCTAGCAATAGTATTGTTTTGAAGTCAGTGGTATCAAATGCTGGTATACAGATAAGTCCTTCTGTGTTCATGGCCCTGATTATCTGCTGATCAAAGATGCCATGAGAGCTGTCGGGTAAATTTGTGAAAGAGCTGGTGATTTTGTGCTCTTTCAGGCATTGAGTGATAATACTATCAACTGTAAGATCTACAGTTAATGCCTCAAGAAGTTTTGATTCTGGAAAATACTGAGGACTAGCAATTTTTAACTGATTCGTTTGTGTGTCCAGATTTAATATCAGGCTGTTATCAATGTCAAAAATAAGACTAATAGATTGCTGAATAGATTTGTACAGGTCATTTGATTCTGTTTTGATATTATCCTGTGTGCTCATGACAAGAGCGTTATCCCGTACCTCCTGAGCAAGCTGAATCTGTTTTATTTCATCCTTGTTATAATCGGTTTCATCTTCACCTATATCTATATCCATCGACCTTGCAATAGCTCGACATTTTTCTCTAGCCTCTGTAAGTAGCTGATCAACGATTGATTCCGAAAGGTCAAACAGTCTTATTGCGGCCTGTGTTTTAAACGGTTGTTGTTCACTGTTCAGATTACTGGAGAGCAGATTGGCAAGGTTAACAATTCTGGAAAGATGATGTGCCTGTTGTATCTCATCAATACCGGCATGGTGATATCGTACCGCATCACAGACAACATCGGGCAAATTCCATTTTTTCAGAAGTATAGCCGCTAGCTCTGTGTGATTTAGCCCGAAGGTCTGTTGCTCACTCTGCAGTATTGCATCAGCAGGGTAGCTACCGTGATCAAATGACTTGTACTCGGCATCCATCCTGGGTTCCAGCATTAGCTTGCCAATGTCATGTAGAAGCCCGGCAATATAGGCTTCTTCAACATAAGGGTAAGAGCTGAGTTCAGCTAGTGATCGAGCAATAGTTGCGCAGCTTAGTGAGTGATGCCAGAAGCTTTTTAGAAAGCCTGTTTTCTGTTTACTGTATTCTGAAAAAAACTGCTTAATGCTGGCGGTTATTGCGATTGACTTGATGGTATCAAGTCCGAGGAACATCAGCGTATGTTTTAAGGAGTTAAGGTTTCGTGCGCGACCATACACGGGCGAGTTCGCAGCCTTGATGACTTTTGTGCACAACGAAGCATCCTGGCCGATAATATCGGACAGGGTATCAAAGCATACATCCTCCTCACGACAGGCCTCTAGTAGTTTGACCAGTATGTGGGGTAAGGAAGGGAGCTTATTTGCTTCTACTTCTTCAAGTAATTTAACTGCTATGTCACGCATGTACCTAATATTATTATAAAAAACGCTCATGTCAAACTTTAAGTTGGCGTTGGCCTGGGTGATTCGATGGTTTTTTCATAAAAAATGATGAGTGGTCAGAAAAGTATTTATTTTAATAGGGAAAATTAGGGCCTGCTGTCATGTTTAAACAGCTTCAAACTTAATCGTTAATATATGTATCTTATTGATATTATTATAAATAATATAGGTTTTATGTGCTGTAATGTTAATCAGGGTCGAGATTCAATTAATAAGGTGTTTTTGTCACACAAAATAGCTACTAATTAGCTATCAGTAAATATTGTCTCTGCCCTGGCAGAATAAATTGCCTGAAACACGGCCAAGGACGTAAACTTCAGCTGTCGATGGTTGGTTTTAGAGCAAATGTCCAGACAGAATACTCAAGTTATAGCGGTCAGTAGTGGTAAAGGCGGAGTTGGGAAAACTACCCTGGTAGTAAACCTGGGCATCTCGCTTTCAAGGCTGGGGCTACGTGTTTGTCTCCTGGATGCCGATACGAACCTCGCAAATATCAATATTATGCTAAGAGAAGCTCCTGCTTACACGTTGCATCATGTGCTTGAAGGTGAAAAGCAGCTTTCGGATATTCGTATCGATGCGCACGGTATTAGCCTGATACCGGGAGCATCAGGAGTTACAGGATATACAGAGCTGTCTGCTATAGCACAAAAGCGTCTGTTGCAGACCTTCACCGAGATGGAGCAGCAATTTGATGTCATACTGGTAGATACTTCTGCCGGTATACATGACAGTGTCTTGAGCTTTATTGAAGAGGCGCATCAAAGTATCGTATTAATCACGCCTGAGCCCACATCCCTGACTGACTCTTTTTCCCTGCTGAGGATGTTGCGTAAACGTAGTCATCGTAAACGTATTAATGTGGTCGTAAACCAGGCTGATTCAGAAATTGGTGCACGCCAGGTTTTCAAGCGCTTCTCGTCAGCTGTAGCCAAATATATCGGCTATCACCCGGCTTATCTTGGGTATGTAATAAAGGATGAGCTTGTTTCATCTGCTGTTTGTTCGCAGATACCAGTACGCGTGTATCGACCCAATGCTCCGGCTAGCCGTTGTTATGAAAGAATCGGCGAAAGTCTGCAGTCCCTGCTAGGGCAGTTTACTGCTGAAGAAAGCCTGAGCAGTCATTTGCAGCAGGTGCTGCAAGATGAGCAGCCTGCTGATGTATTGCCCGAGTCTCAGTCGAGTCCGGTCCTGGAAAGCTTGAATCGTATAGAACAGGCTGATAGCCCTGCAGAGTCGGTAATCAGGGCAAGCAGAGAACAGCAGCTGAAATATCAACGGGATGACAGGGCGAGAAAGAAACAGCTGCTGGAAGAGCATAAACAGGCCATTGTTGAGCATATTGAAGATGCTGACGCCAGTAAAAATGAGATTTCAGCCACGCTTAACCTGTTGATGGCCAAATACTTCAGGCGATTCAAGGAGTATCCGTTCGATATCGTAGATGAAATTAATCTAATGCTACAGAATCAGTCCATTAGTCAGGATAAAATTAACCAGTTACATTCAGAGTTAATGCTGTTTTACAGGGATCATAGGGGAAGGCTTGACCGGGATACGGAAGCCGAGATGCTAAACAGGCAAATAAATGATTTTGTCAGTGAATATGGTCAGTATCCATTTGATACCAGTCAGGCACTGATGAAATCTATAGATATGGGACGAGTCAGCGAAGACGCTATACTGCAAATTGATAAAATTCTTAAGCTGGTTAATACCATTCGTCCTGATAGTAAAACCGTTAAGGAACCAGCAGTATTTGTCACTGACATAGAAAGTGACAGATCTGAGCTGGTTGAGTCTATTCATTCAAAGGTAGAGTCTAAATCAGTAAAACTCCCATCCTCAACACAGGCGCTGATTGATAGCATCAATTTTGCCTCCAGATTATCTGACTAGAAGCACATTTTCCTGGCTGAGCTGTGCTTGCCCCCTGTTATGTCGCAAGCCTAAGTTCGTATACATGTAAGATTTCCCTGAAAATTTTAATCAATCCATATATACGCAATAGAAGTCTCTGTGCTTTATTCAAAGCGTGACTGCAGAGGTTTAATTAACAAGTAAGGAAAAAATCCTATAGAGGAAATACTGGCGGGTGGCTATAAATGTCTTTGGGTTTACTGTGTATGTCCTTCCTACATAAGCCGTAAATACGTAGTCCACCGTTTTATATTTTTCAGGATTTTTCTATGAGTGAAGCACAGGTGTTTAATGTCCATGCAGTCGGCCTGTCTGATGACGATAAGAAAATGCTTCAGCGTGTTTTGAGAGTGTCTTCTGGGTCTGTTAGAAATTATGTACTGGTTGATGAAGAGGAGCCTATAGCGAATGACATGTATATGGTTAACGCAGATAGTGATGTGGCTATAGCTCACTGGTGTAAGCGATACCTTGATGCTGATAAAAAGCCAAGAGTTCCTACTGTATTTGCAGGTAAAAGGAAGGTGAAAGGTGAGAGGGTTTATAATATTTCACGGCCATTCGTTGCGTCGCAGGTCCTAAGTACACTGGATACAATGACAGTTAAGGAAATGAATTTTATACCTGAATTAACAATAGGTAGTGATATAGACGAATCAAATTTATCTCAAAGCTTTCTCGAGGAAATTGTAGATTCTGATAATCATGGTCAAGGTGTGTTTACTGCTCTGGTAGTTGATGATAGTCAGCCTGTACGAAAGCAGTTAGAAATTGAACTGAAATTGCTCGGTGCTCATGTTGAGTTGTCTGAAAATGGAGAGCAGGCAATCGAGCTATGCCGGAATAATGAATACGATATTATATTTCTCGATGTGGTTATGCCCGGGATTGATGGTTACAAGGTGTGCAAATACCTGAAAAAATATCATCGTTCTAAAAGTACACCAGTAATAATGTTAACAGGAAAATCATCTCCATTTGACAAGGTAAAAGGTTCCTTGTCTGGTTGTGATAGTTACTTGACGAAGCCACTTGAGCATGAAGAGTTTCAGACAGTCGCGCGAAAATATCTTCCTGAAGTTAGCAACCAGCAGAGAATGTGAAAATATCCCATATTAATAGGAGTGTCGCTCAGCTATTGTTTTAAATGTAAAAATGCCCGAAATATGTGCTGATTTCTAAGAGGAAAAGTGATGGCAATTAACAAAGTTTTACTAGTAGATGATTCACCCATGGACCTGGCGAACATTAGAGGAATTGTTGCGGATGCGGGGTACTCCGTTATAACAGCAACAACAGGGATAGAGGCAATTGAAGTTGCCAAGAATGAGCTTCCTGATCTGATTTTCATGGACATAGTTATGGAAGGTGCTGATGGTTATGATGCCTGTCGTGAAATATCACAGAATGGAGAAACAAAGAGTATACCGGTTGTTTTTGTAACTAGTAAAAATCAGAAAGCAGATCGTGTCTGGGCTGAGTTGCAAGGTGGGAAGGCTTTTATAACAAAACCTTATACGCCCGAGCAGATTTTAGATCAAATTACAGCACTTAATTAGTGTTTCGATTAGTGTTGGTTGATTGTAGAAGTGTATGACTGATAACTCACAAAACTGGTTAAAGCCGGAAGAGGCTTTAACCAGATTCAAAAAGCCTAAGGATTCTCTGCTAAAAAAACAGGAGTCTGAAGTTAGTAACAAAACTCAGAGATATGGTTTTGTTATTAATAATATCGGCTTTCTAATTGCTGAAAAAACACTCAGTGAAGTAGTTAAAAACGCAAAAATATTCCCAATACCGAATACAAAGAAATGGATGAGAGGACTGGTAAATCTTCGTGGTAATCTTGTTCCAGTCTATGATTTACCTGTTCTGACAGGCTTGAGTGAGGAGCTGAGCTCAATTGATAATCTGCTTGTGCTAGGTGGTGGTAGTGAGTCTGTTGCAGTACTAATTGATAGGTTGCCGCGTACATGTGATACAAGTGAGTGGCAGATGCTACCGAGTGTTCCATGTCAGTTGGCTGGGCTAGAAGATCATGTGACAGAGTCCTATTCTGCGCAGGATACTATATGGGTTAATTTCAATGAAAAAGCTTATTTTGAAAATATTAAAAATCAGGTAGCGATCTGATTTATGTAATTAAAGTTAATTAGTGTGTAATGAGAGTTTTTTGAATATATCTATATATTCTGATAATGAATAAGGCTCTAATCTGGAGGAGTACCGTATGAAAATATTTAAGCCAGGCGGCTTGTTTAGCAAGATCGAAGCTTTAAATAGTATAAAGATCACGCATAAGCTGACGGGACTTCTTGTAGGCCTATTGCTCGGTTTCGTGCTGATTGGATTGGCGTACCAGCAGGTGCTTGTTGCGGAAAACGAAGCTGCAGAAACATCAGAGAAAATGGAGATATTTGAGAATGGTATACATGAGGTTCAGATAGACCTGCTTAATGCAAGGCAGAGTGAAACTGAATTTTATCTTAAAAAGTATCCCATTTTTCTTGGTAAGTTCGATGCACGTATAATCGTAGCGAGTCAAAATCTTAAAAGCCTGACAACACTTGTAAAGAGCGAGGAGGAGCTCAGTGTTGTTACCGATTTGGGTGAGGCGTTTGAGGTGTACAGGGAGAATTTCATACAGGCGGCCGAATCACATGTTGAGATAGGCCTCGATGAAAATACGGGTATGCTGGCGGAATTGAATAAAATATCTGTAGAAGTCGAAAATATCCTTAAATCTTATGATATTCCTATTCTTGATAGATCTCTATTGAAAATTCGTCAGCGTGTCGGGGACTTTATTCGTTTGGAAGAATTGAAGTATAAACATACCATAATGAACGAAATAGAGGATTTCAGAGGCTATGTTAAGACGTCCGGATTGCCTAAAAATGCCTCACTAAATCTCAGGAAGCTGCTCGCTTCTTATCATGATATTTTTGTCAAGCTTGCAGACAGGATTGATTTGCTGGTAGAGCAAAAGAAGCAGGTTAAAAGATCTGTTAAGAATATTGATCCATTGTTCGATAAGATGATATCTATCAGTAATAAAATAATTGAAGATACTAAAACCAAAGCATCGAATAAGAGGGCTGCTATAACAACATTCTTTATTGCAACTATATTTGCTATTGCAATAGCTGTTTCTGTCGGTTTGTTCTTCCTCGCCAGGAGCATTATCAAGCCGTTGAAAAAGCTCCAGGATACTGTAGTTAAAGTTAATGAAGGTGATCTGGAAGCTCGTGTTCGTTTGAATAGAAGTGATGAATTAGGGCATCTTTCACAGGCATTCGATAAGCTACTTGATGAGAAACTTGCATCTATGGCGGCTGCAGAGAAAGAAAGCGAGAAGCTTAATGATTCTGTAATTAGCCTGATCAGGGCGGTAAGTCAGCTTGCTCAGCAAAAGGATCTAGCTGTAAAAATACCAGTGTCAGAGGATATTACTGGCGCAATAAGTGATTCGCTTAACTTGCTTGCAAAAGAAACTGCGAAAATTATGAAAGAGGTACAGTTAACTTCTTCTCAGGTGGCGGGTGTATCTTCGCTTGTTAAACAACAGTCAGATAATGTAATAACAGTAGCGAATACAGAACGCCTGGAAGTTGAAAGTACTGCATCAATGCTTGAGGATTCTGTAAAAGCAATGAATGAAATAGCGGTGGATGCGAATGAAGCAAATACCAAGGCAGAAAATACTATACAGAATACACAACGAGCGTTAGAGACAGTACTGTCTTCTGTCGAAGGTATTAACTCAATTCGAAATACTATTAGTGAAACTGAAAAAAGGATCAAGCGACTCGGTGAGCGCTCACAGGAAATATCAGGCATTGTTAGCCTGATCAATAGTATTGCTGAACGTACACACATCCTTGCGCTTAATGCCAGTATGCATGCTGCTTCAGCTGGTGAGGCAGGTCGTGGATTCGCGGTGGTGGCCGACGAAGTACAGCGGCTTGCAGAAAATGCACGTGAAGCGACCTCGGAAATATCTACAGTTGTTAATAATATACGTGTAGAAACAGCAGATACTGTTGCTATCATGAATAAGGTGATTAGTCAGGTGGCAGAGGGAACTCATCTGGCTAACCAGGCGGGTAAGAGCATGAAAGAAACACAACAGGCAACCGCCGACCTTGTACACTCAGTAAAACTGATTGCCCAGAGTAGTGAGAACCAGGTTTCTATCAGTAAGCAGTTGCTCGACAGGGCTAGAAGAATTAAGGAGAGTACAGAGCAAACAGGACGTGAGCTTCTTGAGCAAACCAAGAGTACAGATAAACTGGTGCGTTACTCTGATGATCTCGTGTCTATAGTTAGCGTATTCAAATTACCTACCGAATCAATTCAGCAAGGTGGTGAAGATGTAGTTAAAAGTTTTGATACTCAGGAAATTAAACAGGCTGTTTAATTCAGTGCTTATGTTTATGGTGTCTAGATTGATATTCAATAGTTGGGTAGTGTGTGATGCTAGAGTGTGAAACAGATATTGCTGAGTTAAACACGGAAGATATTGATAATCTGTCGTGCATAGCCTCGTCTTTAGATAGTGCTACGACAGATCTCGATAATGTTCTGGCTAATTACTGTGATGAGTTACATCACCTTTGTGATCCTATCACATCTCCTCACTATAAGGTTTTGCAGGGGCTATGTTCAATACTCTTTGAGGGAATAAACTGTATTGCAATCGAATCAAGAACATTGACAGAGGATGAATGCAAGTTTCTTAAGAAAATACCCAGTATTCTATCTGAGTATGTATTTATTCCTACCAGCAGAATTCCTGATGCTCATTTATTAAGTCATTTTAAAAATCCGAAATGGCCTCGCCCGATAACAGAGGAAGAAGAGAAAGCATTTTTAAATGCTCTAATGAACGACGATGTCGACACATCAATTAATAATGATGTGGATACGAATGAAGAGACTGATGAGAATTTAGATTCTATGGAAATAGATCTCTCTTCTTTTATGGATTCATCTGCAGATATCACACGTGATTTGGAGCTGCAGGTTGTTGAGTCTGAGGTAATCAATTTCAGCAATGATTCTCCTGAAATAGATTGTGAGATGGCAGTAGATGTTCTTGATTTGAGTGAATTTATAAGTGAATCATCTCATTCGTCAGCCACAACTGAACAAAATGGAGTGGATGTTTCAATGGAAATGTCTTCTTCCGAAGAGTGTCTGGAAGAAGGGGCTTCCGATGAAACATGCATAATAGACCTGAATGACTTCGGGGTTGAGCAGGATCATACAGATGATATTTCTGCAGACGTCATTGATCTGTCTAGCCTGGATGTTGATGCTCATTCTGAACCTGAGCAGATTAATTCTACAGCAGATATTCCATCGAGTGATAATGCTATAACTGCACGAGTTGAAATTACTGATGATCAGCAGGAGTTAATTGACCTGGTCAGCCTGGAGCTTAATGAGATACAGGCTGACAATAACCTGACATGTATCGATACATCCAGTGATCCTGATGCGATCAGGGCTCAGCTGATTGATATTGCAGAACAGGTTGAGAACATTAGTAATGCAGTTGAGCTGATAGATTTACAGGGTCTTGGTCATGCGTTCAGGGCTGTATCCAGTAATATTCATCAAATGGCTTTGGCAGGTAAAAGCGTATCAGAAGAACAGAAAAACCTGATACAGGACTGGCCAATATTAATTCTCTCTTATTTGCAGAATATTGCAGATGCAGGTGTCAGTGGAAACATACTTAATTATATAAGGAATTCAGCCTGGCCAGAACCTGTTAAAGAAAAATCTGCAAGGACTATCCTTGAATTAATGACTTCACCTGAATTTAGGGAAGAGGAAAAAGTTGAGAGACAACATACGGCAAATGCTGAAGATGTGTCATTGCAGTTACCTGAAGATGTTAATCAGGAACTTTTAGACGGTCTGCTTCAGGATTTGCCTGTACAGGCAGAAGAATTCTCATCTGCTATTCAGAACCTGCTTGAGAAGCATGATATCGCGTATCTCGAAGTTGCTCAGAGAATTGCACACACACTCAAAGGGGCAGGTAATGTAGTCGGTGTAAAAGGCATTGCTAATCTTACTCATCATCTTGAAGATATTCTGGAGCTTCAGTCCAAGGCTCAGAAAGTTCCATCAACCAGCTTGATGAATGTACTGACTGATGCTGCTGATTGTCTGGAAACAATGTCAGAAGCCTTAATGGGGATAGATGAGCCACCCGATAATGCAGTTCCAGTCTTTCAGTCAATCCTGGACTGGGCAAATAAACTGGATATAGATGGTGCGACAGAGTACGATCCGCAGGATGCACCAGAGCTGGATATGTCTGTTGCTGCAGATAATATGGCTGGTAATAAAAGTGATACACAGCCCGTATCACAAACTGAACATCCAGCTGAATCGTCACGTCATGTTTCTACAGCAGAAAATACTCTGCGTGTACCCGTTAAGCTTGCTGATGACCTGTTGCGTATTGCGGGTGAAAATCTTATTTCAACTTCCCAGATTCAGGAGTTTATTAAAACCATTCAGGGTCGCTATAAAAATCTAAAATCACACAACCAGTCTTTACAGCAATTGTCATTTGATCTTGAGCACATCGTAGATGTACAGGGCGTTGCAAATAATAATACGCGTCAGGTTGATGATGAAAATGATTTTGATCCGCTAGAACTAGATCAGTATCACGAGTTGCATTCAATGAGCCGTAGACTGGTTGAAATTGCAGCTGACTCAATTGAGTTATCACAGGTGCTCGAAAAAGATCTGGTCCAGTTGCATGGTCTGGTGATAACTCAGGACCAGCTACAAAAAGAAAATGAAGAGCTTGTGTTGCGCACTCGGATGGTTTCCACCCGAACTATCATAGCCAGACTTAAACGAGGTGTAAAACAGGCATGTCGCCTCACCGGTAAGCAGGTTGAGCTAGATGTTGTGGACAATGATACATATATGGATAGCGAAGTGCTTAATAGTATGATTGAGCCGTTGATGCATATATTGCGTAATTCGGTTGATCATGGGATCGAAGAAGCAGAAGAACGTAAGCGATCTGGCAAAAAGATACGTGGTCATATTTCACTTGTATTTTCTCGTCGTGGTGACCAGATTGTGATAACTGTTCAGGATGATGGGCGTGGCCTTAATCTAGCTAAAATCGGTGAGAAAGCGGTACTCACAGGACTGGCTGCAACGCAGAGTGAAGTCACGTCTTCTAATATTCAAAAATATATTCTACATCCCGGTTTCTCAACACGAGATGAAGTGAGTCATGTATCTGGCAGAGGCATTGGCCTGGATGTTGTTAATAATAAAATACGTGAGCTGAAAGGCAGTATCGATATCCAGTCTGAAGAGGGTAAGGGTTGTCGTTTCTCTCTCGCTCTACCCGTATCGTCATTCTCTACACACTCATTACTGGTTCGTGTTCGTGATGTTGTCTATGCATTCTCTAACCGTGGTGTTGAGGAAATCCTCTATCCTGGTCTCGGTGAATTACAACAGGTTGCTCAGGAAACCATGTTCAAGGTAGGGGATAAACTTTATCCAACGATGATGATTGAGAGTCTGTTAAATCTTCCAGAAGACAGGCGGGATAGGGAGCGCGATACTCGTCCAATAGTACTTGTTAGAGATGATGCCGGAACCACAACTGCAGTGATGGTACAGGATGTTATCGATAGCCGCGATGTGGTGGTCAAGTCAATGGGACCTTACATACCTAAAATACCAGGCATAGTGGGTGCAACGGTGTTAGGTGACGGAAGTATTGCGCCTGTGCTGGATGTGCCTGAGCTGCTACATTCTGTCAGCAGACTCGGCCGTCACGTAATTACTGAATCAGCAGAGCTGGATATGCACACTACATCACGATTGCCATATGTGCTGGTTGTGGATGATTCATTGAGTGCACGCAAATCACTTGCCCAGTTCGTGCAGGATCTGGGCTTAGATGTGAGGACAGCTAGAGACGGGATGGAGGCTGTGTCATTGATTGATGCACGTAAACCCGATTTGATACTTGTTGATATGGAAATGCCAAGGATGAATGGCCTTGAATTAACTAGTCATATCAGGGCAAGTGCAAATACACAGGATATGCCTGTTATTATGATTACCTCTAGATCTACAGATAAACATAGAAAAACTGCCATGGACAAAGGTGTTGATCATTACATGGTGAAGCCCTTTGCTGAAGAAGAGCTTGCTTCACATATTAATGTTGCACTGAAGATCGCCTAGATGCTCGAGTCAGGACAACAGGTATCTCAGCAATCAGGGCAGGTTTACCATATCTCAAAGCTCTGCTTTGACGGGCTGGAATTGCTCATTCCTCAGGACGACGTTATTTCTGTTGAGAGTGTGTATGAACTCAGCACAAAAACCGACCAGCATAAGTATCTTGGTTATATCCCTTTTCAGGGTAGTAGAATTCCGGTGTACTCTCTCAGTGAAAATTTACAGCTTATGTCATTTGTTGCAGATAATCGCGCACAATGTGTTGTTCTTAAATATAGTGCGGGCTGGTTTGCGCTGCTTTGCCAGGA
>JBFHVK010000006.1:0-23517 GCA_041589615.1 Gammaproteobacteria bacterium
CGCTGGAATATTAGCCTGTTTCATTATCGTAATCACGGTGCGGCCTATGGACGAGTGCTGGTTGGCTTACAGATTCCACCTGACGAAAGAAAAGACATCAAGACATCTCTGGATGAAGTGGGTTATAGCTGGTGGGATGAAACCGATAACCCTGCCTACCAGATGTTCCTTGGGCCATCTGTGGCCTGAGGAGGCTTAGGAGCAGCCCTGAGTCTCAGCAGATAATCAGTTGCTGCTCGGTGGCGATGGCCTGCATCGGGATATCGTGGGGCTGGTGAGGTAACTGTTTCACCTCTTGTAGCTGATGCGCCAGGCCGACCAGGTAAGGTCGGTGTGGCTTGTTGCGATAACGTGTGAACTCCAGGCTACGGTCATAGAAACCGCCTCCCATCCCCAGTCGATTACCCTGTGAGTCAAACCCTACCAGTGGCATAAGAATCAGGTCCAGTTGCTGGGGCTTAAGCCAGTGCTTAGGATGTACATCCGGCTCTGCAATTTGAAAGCGGTTCAGTTTAAGTCTGCAGTTACCCTGGTAGGGTGCGAAGTAGAGTCGTCCTGCAAAAGGTGACAGTACGGGCAGGTAAACCTGCTTATTAGCTTTCCAGGCGCTGTAGATCAGATATTCAGGATCCATCTCACCATCAGCCGCAATATAGGCGGCAATTCGCTTGCTGCGTTTGTAGAGTGGGTGCTTCTTGATTTGATCTGTCATGCAGACGGCATGCTGCATCTGCTGCCATTCAGTGAGTGAGCGGCGCTGCTGGCGGAGTGTCCTGCGCAGTGTGTTTCTTTGCTGGTCGCTGGAAGCCTGATCGATACGGGTCATATTAAAAAGCCCTGCATACGCAGGGCCGGGAATAGGCGGGTGCAACCGTAAATGCCGTAGCAGCACTCACGAACCTTGAACCAGAAGTTCAAGTGGGAACTCGCGCCAGTGTATAAGGCTTCCCGTATAAAACGGTAATGCACACAGCACTGGCAGACTCATTCCCGGGGTCGATGAGTAAGGCTCAAGGGTTTTATAAGTAAGCTTACAAACACCACAGAAGCACCCAAACTGGTTTACTCTATTAATCCTGGGGAGTAGCTGTTAGCTAATAGTATAACAGCAGCTATGTTTTGATTACTACGATACCTGAATATCGCGCAGCATGATATCTATTTTTTTATTCAGATTCTGTACGCGCATATCGGTGTCGGTGAACTGGTCTATAGACTCCTGGCTACCGAGTAATTCATGAGCCAGGTTCAGCGCCGCCATAATAGCAATGCGCTCTGTTCCAATAATGGAACCCTTGTTCTTGATCTCATTCAGGCGATTATTGAGGAATTCCGCAGATTCTCTTAAAGATGCCTGTTGATCTGCAGGACAGGCTACGCGGTAGTCCTTGTCCATTATTTTTATATTCAGGCTGTTACTGTCGCCCATATAGTTAAGATCTCATAAACAAAGTCGGTGGAGTGTGTCGCCAGTGGTATCAGGCAGTTTCCATGGTCTTCAGGCGGGCAATCATACCTTCAACCTGCGAACGCACCTGTTCCTTCTGTTCTACCAGATGGGAGCGGTCGTTTCGAATATCCTGCAGCTGCTGCTTCAGTTCAGTGTTTTCTTCAGACAGCTTTCTCGTTAGAGCCAGTAGCTCTTCGACTTTGCTTTCCAGTGCTTCGATATTGCTTTGGTTTTCAGTACTCATAATGCTAAATATAGTTATTCCATGGCTGTAGGTCAAATATTCGAAGGACCTCATCAGCGTGTTAGAATGTTGAGATCAGGGTTTATTCACAAAACGTGAACTAATAACTGATGCAAAAATGACGCTAGTTAAACTATTTTGCAATACATATCAATAACTTGAGATTTTTTGCCTGGATCGAGCTGTCGAATGCAGCTGCAGCTAAGGCAAAAAATGACAAAAAACTGACAGGAGAAAAAATGGTCTCCAGACCAGATTATAACAGCTTATCTGACGCTTTATCCAAGGCAGATGCAGAATTAGTGGCTTCCGAGTCACATGGTGCACTTTGTGGCATGTTATGTGTGGCGGGTAGCGTGGAACTAAGCCGCTGGCTTGAGCAAATATTTGAAGAGCTGGATATGAATAACCTGCTAATTCAGGAAGCCAGTCAGTTGCTTGTGGGTTTGTATCAGGATACGCAGTCTCAATTAAATGATGCAGAAGCTGATTTCCAGCTGCTATTACCAGACGACGATGAACCGCTTGCTGATCGAGCCGAGGCACTGGCAAACTGGTGCCAGGGGTTTACTTATGGTCTTGCCACCGGAGGCCTGAAAAAAGACAGGGAACTGCCGGAAGATAGCGCAGAGCTCATTCGGGATATGGTGGAAATTGCCAGGGTCGGTCATGATCCAGACACTGCAGATGACACGGATGAAGATGCCTATATGCAACTGTATGAATATGTGCGCATGGGCGTACTACTGATTAACGAGGAATTGCAACCATCACATGCACCCGCGCAGGGACTGCAGTAATATTGGCTAAATGTTTCCCCCAGAGTATTGCAGCAAAGAGAGATTGAATGAATTCTAAAATTCACGCCCGCCATAGAAAGCAGCTACTGCGAATGATTGGTGAAGGTGGCATAGCCATCCTTCCCGCCGCGCCTGTCAGGGTGCGAAACCGAGATGTGGATCATCCGTTTCGCCAGGACAGTGACTTTTTTTACCTCAGCGGATTTCCTGAGCCGGAAGCGGTTATCGTACTGGTACCCGGGCGTAAAGGTGGCGAGTATATTCTGTTCTGTCGGGATAAGGATGAAGAGCAGGAAATCTGGCATGGCCGCAGGTGTGGGCCGGAAGGTGCCATCGAAATATATGGCGCAGATGATGCGTTCCCGATCGACGACATCGACGAGATTCTGCCAGGCCTGATGGAAAGCTGTGAGCGGGTTTATCACACCATGGGGCTTGATCCAGAGTTTGATAAGCATGTGATGGACTGGGTGAATACCTTACGTAAACAGTCACGTTCAGGTGCGCATGTGCCTTATGAGTTTGTTTCGCTCGATTACCTGTTGCACGATATGCGACTATTCAAGAGCCGCGATGAAATTCGTATTATGAAGAAGGCGGCAAAAATTTCTGTTGAGGCGCATAAGCGTGCCATGCAGATCTGTAAGCCCGGGCTCTATGAGTATCACCTTGAAGCAGAAATCCTGCATGAGTTTCAGCGTAACGGTGCCACCTGGGCCTACCCGAGTATTGTCGGTGGTGGTGCCAATAGTTGCATACTGCATTACACCGAAAATAATATGCCACTAAACGATGGTGAACTGGTGCTGATTGATGCAGGTTGTGAGCTCGATGGATATGATGCGGATATTACTCGCGCATTCCCGGTGAATGGAAAATACACGGATGCACAGAAAGAAATTTTCGACCTGGTTGTGCAGGCAAACCTGGATGCCATCAAACAGGTGAAGCCTGGTAATCACTGGAACGACCCACATGAGGCGGCAGTTAAAACCCTGACTAAAGGTATGATCGAGCTTGGGCTTTTAAAAGGAAGTTTGAGCAAGCTGCTAAAAGATGAGGCCTACAAAAAATATTATATGCATCGCACCGGTCACTGGCTGGGAATGGATGTGCATGATGTGGGTGACTACAAGGTGGATGATGAGTGGCGCCTGCTTGAGCCGGGCATGGCTTTAACGATAGAGCCCGGTTTGTATATTCCTCATGGTAGTCGTGGTGCAAAACGCTGGTGGGATATCGGTGTGCGTATAGAGGATGATGTAGTGGTTACCAAAGAGGGTTGTGATGTATTAACCGATGCGTTGCCAAAAACAACTGAAGAAATAGAAGCCATAATGGCAGCTGGCTAGCTGATAAAACTCAATGAAGCAATACGACATAATTATAATCGGCGGCGGCATGGTAGGTGCAAGTCTGGTAGCTGCACTTAAACAGCACACGGCTAAAAAAATTGCCGTAGTTGAAGCGTTTGCATTTGACTCGCTATCCCAGCCGAGTTTTGATGATCGTTCGATTGCATTGTCTTATGGTTCACGGCGCATACTTGAAGGTATGGGTGTCTGGGCCGAGTTGCAGGGTAAAATCGAACCCATAAAAAGCATTCATGTTTCAGATCGTGGTTATCTTGGTGCTACACGCCTGCATCATTCAGAAGAGAATGTGGAGGCGCTGGGTTATGTAGCGGAAAATCGTATTGTTGGCTCTGTATTAATGCAGCAACTCGAACAGTTAACGCATGTAGATCTGTATTGTCCTGCAACAATCGAATCGCTGGTTCAATCAGAGGACAGTGTCAGCGTTGAAATAAAAACAGAGCTTGCCGTTGAAACATTGCAGGCTAAATTACTGGTGGCTGCAGACGGCGTTCAGTCGCAGACGCGAAAACTTGCCGGGCTGGATGTTATGCAGCAGGACTATCAACAGTCTGCGGTTATCAGCAATGTGCAAACCGATCAGAAGCATTTGAATGTAGCCTATGAACGTTTTACTGACACTGGCCCACTTGCGTTTTTGCCGATGACAGAGAATCGCTATTCCGTAGTGTGGACCTGCCAACGTGAAGATGCTCAGCGCATTATGCAGTTAGGTGATAAGGAATTTATTGAAGAGCTGCAGCAACGATTTGGTTTCCGTGCAGGTAATATCCAGAAAGCTGGACGACGTTCCAGCTATCCACTGGTGTATACAGAAGCTGAACAGATTACCAGTGGCCGTGTTGTTGTTATTGGTAATGCGGCGCATACATTGCACCCCGTTGCCGGTCAGGGCTATAACCTGGCGTTACGTGATGTTGCCGAGCTGGCTGAGCTGATTGTAAATGCCGAGGATCCGGGGCACAGTCTTCTGCTGGCTGATTATCATGCCAGGCGACTAACCGATATGCGGCGAATTTATAAGCTCACGGATTCACTGGTTAAAATATTTTCAAATAAATTTTCATTGCTTGGTCATGTTCGTTCACTTGGCTTGATCTGTGTTGACCTGATGCCTGAGTTACGCAGCCTGATGGCAAGGCAGAGTATGGGGCTATTAGGGCGAATGAATAAACTACAACGCAGGCTGCCACTATGAATGATCAGTATGATGTAATGATTGTCGGTGGTGGAATGGTTGGCCTGACGCTGGCCTGTGCACTCGGTAAACAGCAGTTCAGTGTCGCAGTGGTAGAAGCTAATAAGCCGAAAGATTTTTTGCTGGACGACGAATACGGTTTACGTGTATCCGCAATTAGCAAATCATCACAACAGGTCTTTGAAACTATTGGTGCATGGCAGGGTATGCTCAATCGAAGAGCATCGCCTTACCAGAAAATGCATGTATGGGATGCGACAGGTGACGGTACGATTCATTTTGATGCGGCTGAACTGGGTGTCGATAATATAGGTCATATTATTGAAAATCGTGCGGTTCAGTTTTCACTTTATGAACAATGTGAAGCACTGCCAGATGTGCATCTTTTTTGCCCGCAACAGGTACAGGAAATCCGTTATGTTGAAACGGGTTCGGAACTGCTGTTTAGTGATGGTCAGTCTATAAATGCCAGATTGCTGGTCGGTGCAGATGGTGCTCATTCAAAAGTTCGAGATGCAGCGGGTATAGCGATCGATCAGTCTGCATATGAACAGAAAGGCGTTGTCAGTGTTATTAAATCAACGCAGCATCATAGAGACACTGCATGGCAGCGATTTTTGCCGAGTGGGCCGCTGGCGTTTTTACCGCTAAGTGATGGTCGTTGTTCAATTGTCTGGTCTGCAGATAATGCGCGTGCAGATCAGTTGCTGGAGCTGGATGATGATGCATTCAGCCGGCAGCTTGAACAGGCTTTTGATTACACTTTAGGTAAGGTTGAACAGGTTGGTCAACGTGCGGCCTTTCCGCTGGTGAGGCGTCATGCTGAGGCGTATGTTAAGGAAGGGATTGCGCTGGTCGGTGATGCTGCACATACAATACATCCATTGGCGGGGCAGGGTGTGAATCTCGGCTTGCTCGATGCTGCTGCACTGGCTGAAGTGATTGTCAGGGCGCGGGCATCAGGTCATGATATTGCATCATTCAATACATTACGAAAATACGAGCGCTGGCGTCGTGCTGATAATAGTTTAATGATGTATAGCATGAGTGGCTTCAAGAACCTGTTCAGTAATGAGCAACCAGCGCTTTCATTGATAAGAAATGCTGGCTTGAATCTTGTCGACAGCCTGGGTTTTGTAAAGCATAAATTTATGCGTCATGCACTTGGACTAGAAGGTGACTTGCCGGAAATGGCTAAACCCATTGGCTGGTAAATTTATTCAATGCATTCGATTAAACTTGCAGATGTTGTCGTGCGGGAAAAAAACCTGACGCAGGCAGTATTGCAAATAACACAGATGCTGGGTATGTATCATGCTGAGCTGGCAAGAATTCTGCATTTAAACTGTGCTGATGTAGGGGAGTTCTCCGAGGCCAGGAAAGTTATCCAGAAAAATTCCGAAGCATGGGAGCATGCGCAGAAATTTGTTATGTTCTATGAGCGGCTTTTCACGAAATGTGCTGGAAATGAAAGTTGTATGTGTCACTGGCTGCGAAAACACCGCGAAGATATAAAGGGAGCGCCATTGTATGTAATGGTGGATGAGTTGAGGATTGATGATGTTCTGGAACTGTTTTCTGAGTAGGCTTTGCAGAAGTTTAATATTAACCTGGTGGTTCTATCGCTGAAAGAACGTCACTTTTGCCTCCATTCATAACTTTAATCAGTTCCTCTCTTGCAACGGTTTTGTCCAGTCCGTTACTCTCCAGAAAAACCAGAAGTTCATCAAATCGTTGCCTTCTTTTAAGTCCTGCTTCAGAAAAATCCCTGCGGTCTCCGCAAAACTCCATCAGGGTTGAGCCGCAAGGGCAGTTGCGAAAGACTTCAACAATCTTGCTGCCATCTTCTTCCGTGGCCTCCTTTAATCCAGAAAGCGCGGGACGTATATCCTCTGTTTCGGTCAGGAATTCATCAACCGTTTCAAAGGTACGACCACAATTCGCGCATTGCTTGGGGAAGGCAGTGTCGGCAAGTGCTTTTAAACCATCGAATAGTTGTTGCTGAAATGACGGTGTGTCTGGCATGGTTAAAGTCGTCCCTGGTTGTGGTTAATAGCTGCGCTGATTATTCAGGTTTTATGTTTAATTCTTAATCTGTTTTGCCCGTAGGGTAATTATCTGGCAATGATTTGATGTAGACGTCCTGTTTGTTATATGGAATTTCTACACCATGTTCATTAAATAGTTTATAGATTTTAGTCAGTAAAATATCCACTACCTGCCCGCGTAATGAAGGGTCTTCAACCCAGCATAATAAATCGAGGTCGAGGCTCGAATTACCAAACTGGCGGAAGCGTACTCGTGGCTCAGGATCCGCACAGACTTTTTCTTCAGATGTAGCCACCTGCATAAGCAGTGCTTTAACCTGATCAATGTCACTACCATAGGCAACTCCGGCCCTGACACGTATGCGGTATTTTTTATAAGGTCCGCCAGATTCATTGATGACCTTGGTGGAGCCCATAATGGAGTTAGGTATGGTAAGTTCGACATCATCACGCGTCAGGATGCGTGTGCTACGAATACCAATATGTGTGACCATGCCGCGTTCACCGTTATCAAGCACAATATAGTCACCGATTTTATAGGGAGCATCGGCGAGAATAAGTACACCGGAGAACAGGTTGGCAAGGGTGTCTTTTGCGGCAAAACCCACTGCGATACCGATAATACCTGCAGAGGCCAGCCAGGCGGTCATGTCTATATTCCACAGGCTGAAGATAATATACAGGGTGATGCCGATAATGAATAGAATCGACAGATTCAGGAATAGAGGTAGTGTCTGGCTTGTGACCAGGGGCATATAGCGTTCACTATTACTGAAATGATTCAGCAGAATGCGGCTCAGGCGAATCATGAATAGTGCCCAGACCAGTACGGCCATCGTGTAAAGTGTATCCGCTGTAAACCGCCCGCTACCCTCGGGTAATGTCAGGCTGCCCGCGAAGCCAAGCGCGATAAGCAATATGCTATTGCTAATGGTAGGACGACTGATATGGATAATCTGGTTATCGAGGTGGCTGCGGGTCTGGTCGGCAAGCTTGAGAATTAGCTTGCTGATAAAATTATTGAAAATACGAGAAATGACCAGGCTGATAATGACAATTATTGCCGCCTGATAAAAAGGGTTGTCACTGAAATTACTAAGTAATTCAATAATTTGATTCGATTCAAACCAGTCCATATAGGTGCCGTTCTTTTGTTTTTGTTATCGCGGTGAGGCAGAACTGCCTGCCCCTCCTAAGCATAGTACAGCTAAATAATATCCCAATAGGAAATGGTATTTCATTTAAGTCTGGTTTATAGTTGCGATTCAATTCAACCCTGTAGTTTCGGCGCTTTAGATATTGTCGGATTGCAGGAAGAAGCTGTGGGAGAGACCCCGCTCAGTGCGAGGCACCGAAGGCGCAACCGCCCGGAAACGCTCAGGTAAATGGACTACAGCTTTCGATCCTCCATCTATATGTATGGCAGGTAAATTGACTCTGGAGAGCGATCACATCGATGATCCACCGAAGGGGACACGCGAGGTTTATTACAACGCGTCTATCTCTCAGGTAACAGGACAGAGGGGTTAACCATGAATCCAGTGGAGAACCCTTTGTAATGAGCCAGAAAACCTGTCTGTACGATAATCACCTTAAATATGGCGGCAAGATCGTCGATTTTGCCGGCTGGCAAATGCCCATCAATTACGGCTCACAGGTTGAAGAACATCACCAGGTTCGAACAGATGCCGGCATGTTTGATGTATCGCATATGACGGTGGTTGACCTCGAAGGCCTTTCGGTTAAAGCTTTTCTACAATTTTTACTCGCTAATGATGTCGATAAACTGAAATCAGAAGGCAAGGCCTTATACAGTGCCATGTTGAATGAAGACGGTGGCGTGATTGATGACCTGATTGTCTACTACATGAATGACAGCTGGTTTCGAATGGTTGTAAATGCGGCGACGCGTGAAAAGGACCTGGCCTGGATTAATAAACAGGCAGAAGCCTTTGAAGTGAGTGTTACAGAGCGCCCGGAGCTCGCCATGATTGCGGTACAGGGGCCCAATGCCCGTGAGAGGGCATTATCTGTAATGCCCCTGGATGTGAGCCAGGCTGCTGGTGAACTAAAGCGCTTTGTTGGTGTTGCTTCAGGTGACTGGTTTGTTGCTCGCACCGGTTATACCGGTGAAGATGGTTATGAGATTATGTTGCCTGAATCCGAAGCGCCCGCTTTCTGGGATGCCCTGGTTGCCGCAGGTGTAAAACCGATTGGACTGGGTGCGCGTGATACATTACGTCTTGAAGCCGGAATGAATTTATATGGTACGGATATGGATGAGAGCACATCGCCACTAACCTCTAATCTGGGCTGGACCATAGCCTGGGAGCCCGAGGACAGAAATTTTATTGGCCGGGAAAAAATAGTAGCCGAGAAAGCAGCCGGTGTTAAACAGAAGCTGGTTGGCCTGGTGCTGGAAGATAAAGGTGTACTGCGTGGACACATGAAAGTTGTCTGTGCTAGCGGTGAAGGTGAAACTACATCGGGTAGTTTTTCTCCCAGCCTGAAACAGTCAATTGCGCTGGCCAGAGTGCCGGCCGATACAGTTGATAGTTGTAATGTTGAAATTCGAGGCAAAATGCTGAAAGCAAAAGTTGTAAAACCAGTTTTTTTCCGCGAAGGAAAATCCTGTCTGTAATGAATAAAGTGAGTAGACTTGCTCACATGTAATTGTTTAATTTTAGAATAAGAGGTTATCAAGATGAGTGAAATACCAACGGACTTACGTTATACATCATCACACGAATGGGTTCGTCTTGAAGAAGACGGCAGTGTAACAGTTGGCATTACTGATCATGCGCAGGATGCACTGGGCGACCTGGTTTTTGTGGAATTGCCGGAAATCGGTATTGCATTATCCCAGGGTGATGCGTGTTGCGTTGTTGAGTCTGTAAAAGCGGCATCTGATATATATATGCCTATTTCTGGTGAAGTGCTTGATACCAATCAGGCGCTGGTGGATGAGCCTGAAATCATTAATAACTCATCTTACGATGATGGCTGGATTTTCAAGATTCAACCCGATGATGAAGATGATATCGAGCAACTGATGGATGCCAGTACGTATGAGTCTGAATTAGAAGACGAATAATCTAGACTGGTTTGTGATGTTTTAATCCGCTGCACAGGCTGCAGCGGTTTTTATTTTAGGTTTATGTGCCATGCCATTTATACCCCATACCGAAGAAGAAATTAATGAAATGCTGTCTGTTATTGGAATAGACAGCATAGAAAATCTGTTTGATGAGATACCTGCACATTTAAAAATTGATGGACTTGAAAAAGTACCTCCGGGTTTAAATGAAATGAGTGTTAATCGGCTCATGCAGCGACGTGCAGCACAGGATGGACAGCCACTCTGTTTTCTTGGTGCGGGTGCATATGATCATCACATTCCTGCTGCGGTATGGCAGATCGCAACTCGTGGTGAATATTACACTGCTTATACACCTTACCAGGCGGAAGCATCCCAGGGCACATTGCAGTTAACCTATGAGTTCCAGAGTATGATGACGGCGCTTACAGGGCTGGATGTATCGAATGCATCTCTGTACGATGGCGCAACAGCTTTAGCTGAAGCAGTATTGATGGCGGTCCGTTCTAATCGCAAATCTAAATCACGTAAGATCCTGATTCCTCGTTCAGTAAATCCGAGTTATACAAAAGTAACCGAGACAATTGTTAAGCATCAGAATATCGAGCTTGTTAACGTAGATTTTGATGCGGCAACCAGTAAGACAACACTGGAACATTTGAATAAATTTAATGGTGAAGACATTACGGCTGTGGTGATTTCCCAGCCAAACTTTTTCGGTACGCTGGAAGATGTGGATGCAATTACAAACTGGGCGCATGAAAATAATACAATCGTGATTGCTGTTGTTAATCCACTCAGCCTGGCTATTCTCAGGCCGCCAGGTGAATGGGGCGAGACAGGTGCAGACATTGCAGTTGGTGATGGTCAGCCATTGGGTGCGCCGATGTCATCAGGTGGCCCCTATTATGGTTTTATGTGCTGTAAGCAGGCGTATGTGCGTCAGATGCCCGGGCGTATAGTTGGTCGTACTGTTGATCAGCAAGGTCGTGAAGGTTTCGTACTTACCTTGCAGGCACGTGAGCAGCATATTCGTCGCTCCAAGGCGACATCGAATATCTGTACGAATCAGGGCCTGGTAGTGACTGCGTCTACCATTCATATGAGCCTGTTAGGGCCTGAAGGATTAAAGCAGACTGCGTTAAGTTGCCATGCGAATACACAGAAAATGGTAGAAACATTATCTGCAATTGAGGGTGTTGAAGTTGTATTTGATCAGCCGAGATTCCATGAGGCCGTTTTAAAACTTAATCGCTCTGCGTCAGCTGTTCTACATAAACTGGCACAACAGAATATTCTTGGTGGTCTGGACCTGTCAGAATTATATGCGGATATGGAAGACCATATACTGGTATGCGCAACTGAATTACGCATCGATGAAGATATTGAAATATTTGCAAGCGCACTGGCTGCTGCATTGAAAGAAGCGGAGTAGAAACTATGTTAATTTTTGAACACTCAGCCAGTGGTCGTAAAACTAGAATTCAGTCGACATCTGGCAATGAAATGCCGACGGATATTCCTGCGGAATTGTTGCGTACATCAAAACCCGGATTGCCAGAAGTATCTGAAATGCAGGCGGTACGTCATTATACGTCGTTATCCCAGAAGAACTTCAGCATCGATACACATTTCTATCCACTGGGTTCATGCACGATGAAGCATAACCCACGTGCCTGTAATTCTCTTGCAATGCTGCCCGGTTTTCTTTCGCGTCATCCACTTGCACCAGAAGAAAACTCACAGGGATTTATGGCCTGTATGTACGAGTTACAGGAAATGTTATGCGATGTAACAGGCATGGCTGGTTTCTCTCTAACTCCAATGGCTGGTGCACAGGGAGAATTCGCCGGTGTAGCAATGATACGTGCTTATCATGATGCGAATGGTGATACAGAGCGTAAGGAAATTCTTGTGCCAGATGCGGCTCACGGAACAAATCCTGCGACGGCAACGATGTGTGGTTTTAGTGTAAAAGAAATTCCGACCAAAGCTGATGGTGATGTGGATGTAGATGCATTGAAGGCGGCTGTTGGTCCGCAGACAGCAGGATTGATGCTTACTAATCCATCTACGCTGGGTGTGTTTGAACGTAAGATAGAAGAGATCGCGAAAATAGTTCATCAGGCTGGTGGTTTGCTGTATTACGATGGTGCTAATCTGAATGCGATTCTGGGTAAGATAAGACCAGGCGATATGGGTTTTGATGTTATTCATTCAAATCTTCATAAAACTTTTTCAACGCCACATGGTGGTGGTGGCCCGGGTTCGGGTGCGATTGGTGTAGCAGAACGCCTTAAGCCGTTTATGCCTTTGCCTGTTGTTACCAGAGAAGGTGATAATTATCGCTGGTTAACTGAAAAGGATGCGCCTCAAAGTATTGGTCGTATGTCTGCTTTTATGGGTAATGCAGGTGTGCTTTTACGTGCTTATGTGTATATGCGTTTACTGGGTCGAGAAGGCATGCAGCGTGTCTCCGAATTTTCAACACTGAATGCGAACTACATGATGGCCCAGCTTAAGGCTCGCGGTTTTCAGGCTGCGATTCCGGATCGTTATGCATCACATGAGTTTATTATTACATTGAAGAAGCAGGCAAAAGAGCTGAATGTCAGTGCCATGGATTTTGCCAAGCGGCTACTGGATCTCGGTTATCACGCACCGACTACCTATTTTCCATTACTGGTTCCCGAGTGTCTGTTAATTGAGCCAACTGAATCCGAAGCAAAAGAAATGCTGGATGGTTTCGTTGAAGCGATGGTGCAGATTCAGCATGAAGCGGAAACCGATGCAGACATGTTGCACAATGCGCCTTACACAATGCCGGTGAATCGACTGGATGAAGTGCGTGCTGCAAAGCAACTGGATCTTGCCTGGTCAGATGAATCTAATTAGTAAGAGATTGCGTAATGGCAGATAGTGGAAATACAGGAATAACGCGTATCATTAAAGCAGCGGGCTATTCCTGGAAAGGCCTCGTTTCAACATTCAGGAACGAAGCTGCATTTCGTCAGGAGCTGGCACTTGCAGTGTTGCTTGTGCCCCTGGCTATCTGGCTAGCTGAGAGTTTCATGCAGCTGGCACTGATGATGTTCAGTCTGATGCTGGTACTGATTATTGAGATTGTTAACTCCGCAATAGAGGCAGTGGTTGATCGCTTTGGTGGTGAATTGCATGAACTGAGTGGCAGAGCCAAGGATATGGGTTCTGCTGCCGTTCTGCTGGCACTGCTTAACCTGTGTGTAATCTGGGGGTTAATATTGTGGCAGAATCTGGGCTGACTAGTCTGCGATAACGGCCTGGTTTCGACCATTTTCCTTTGCGCGGTAGAGTGCCTTGTCAGCTCGGTCGAGCAGTGACTCAACGCTATCATCCTGAAGATTTAGTTCGGCAATTCCTGCACTGAAGGTAATATTGTTAACCATCTGAAAACTGTGTTCGGCAACGGCCTGTTGAAGGCGTTGATAAAGCCGCTGTGAAGATTCACTGTCAGCCATCTGTGCCAGAATAATAAACTCTTCTCCGCCGAATCGGGTGAAAATATCCGAATCACGAATAACCTTGCGTGAAATATCTGAAAAGTCGATCAATACGCTATCACCCGTTTTATGTCCGTGCTGGTCGTTTACTCGCTTGAAATGGTCCAGGTCCAGGTAAATAACAGAGAGCGGGAATTTGTATCGTTTGGCACGATCAATTTCTTCTTCAAGGCGATGATCAAAATATTGTCGATTATAAGCACCGGTGAGTTTGTCAGTATTAGCGAGGGTGCTCAGCTGTAATTGCAGAATCTTGTTTCTTGCCATTAGAAAGCCGACAATCAGCCCGGCAAAAACGGGTACGATGAAATTCACCAGGCTGACATCATCATAGCTAAGCCACGAATGAATAACGGTGAGTATGGCAAAGACGGTAACCGAAAATATGAGATATTCGAAATAGCAGCAATATTTATTATTTTGTAGTAGCTTGAACATGGCTTTCTGGGTGGTTTAACAGTATAAATGAGTATAGCCTGCCTGATGCGAATAACAGAAGGATTCAAAAATGATTATTTTAAAGTATAAGATGATGCGTCTAGCTAGTCTGTGTCTGTTACTACTTGTTACAGCCAGCCTGAATGCAAAAGAGCTGCTGGATGTGCAGCTTGATGAAAGTATTCAGATAGAAGGCGTTGAGAAATCTCTGCTACTTAATGGTGCGGGTATCCGTTATAAGTTTTTTTTCAAAATCTATATAGGTGCACTGTATCTGGCTGAGAAGAATGAGAAAGCCGGGAGTATTTTGCAGAGTGAGCAAGCCAGTCGGATGTTGATGCATTTTATTTACGATGAAGTGCCTCGTGAGAAACTGGTCAGTGGCTGGATTGAAGGGTTTGAAAACAACCTGGCAGCTGATGAAATGGGCAAGTTAAGGCAACGGCTTGAAACATTTAACAGTATGTTCACCGATATGCATAGTGGAGATATAGTTTTACTGGATTATCTTCCAGGCAAGGGCACTCGTGTCAGTATAAAGGGGCAGGAAAAGGGAATAATTGAAGGTGCTGATTTTAATCGTGCATTACTATCAGTGTGGCTGGGTGAAGAACCGGTAACTGAGGAGCTGAAAGATGCTTTGCTGGGAAAGTACGATTAGCCACTGGCCATACTGGTCATCAATGCCATCTGTACGGCTTCTTCATCCTGGTGAATACTGCTTAAGAGCTGGCTTATTGAGCTAGTGATATCTGCCTGGTTCCCATCCTGGTCCAGGCTTTGTGCATACATTTTCAGGTTGAACAGGCTGCATTCAATCGCTGTATCTTCACAGGGTTTCAACGCATTCAGGGTAAGGGCCTTTTCTAATGACAGTTGTTCCATATGCTCGGCGTTGAGTTCCATTTCGCAGATATTCTGCAAGGTCTGGTCGACCAGTTCTGCTGGCATGGCGATCAGGTTTTTCTGCATTAACTTTCGTGATTCACGTAGCGGCTTTATAACAGTTTGCCATGAGTTTGCAGCATTAAGTAGTGACTGTATGTTTTCATCAGTGAGCCTGCGTTGCTGGTCACCTGTCCAGCAGCAGTAAAGGAGCAGGTTTACATCGGCTGAACAGTTAGCCTGTAGTTCCAGGCATGTGCTTTCCACGCCAGGCAGGGTCCATAGCTGGGTCGAGTAGTTCCAGAGGTCGCTTTTGGGGAATTCCATAGGGCATATAAATCAGTAAAGTTAGCTTAAGCCTAGTCCAGAATGCTAAAAATTGCAGCGACTGTGTCGGCTTTTATTGTGCCTGTTTTGCTATCTCAAGTAGTTTCTTACGGCTCAGAACGCCGCCATGAACCTGTTCACCAATAATGGTTGTAGGCACACTGCTGGCCTGCAAATAACCTGCATACTGCAGGTAGGGAAGAAGACTCGCGGGAACTGAGTCTGCCGGGCCACTGGCGTGAGGATCGTTCCAGGCATCGTTGATAATATTTTCAGAGATATTATTCTGTCGTGCGATATCTCGAAGTACTTCTTCATCACCAATGTTTCTGCCTTCGATAAAGTAGGCGTGAAATAATTGCTCGTGCAAGGGATAGAAAACACTGGCCCCCAGTGACTTGCAGGCCTCACTCAGCAGCAGTGCCTTGCGGGAATTGGTTGTCATGGTCTGCTCACATAGCTCTACACCTTCTTCTTCAGCGAGTTGCAGCAGATTTTTCATCATGCTGTTCCATGTTTCATCGCTGTAGTTCAGAAGCTTTGTAGAATGGCCAGTTGCAGGTGTTTCCGGGTGAATTTCAATAAAACACCAGTTTACTTTCAGGTCGTAGTGATCGCGCAGAGCATTCAGGCGAAGATTGCCGATGTAGCAGAAGGGGCAGATATAGTCGCTTAGAATTGAAATATTGAGCCGGGGTTTATCCATGGATCTGCTCTGTCATTTTGGTATTATTCAGACAATAGTCTTAATTTTGCCAGAAATCAATTCGCGAGCTATGATCTGAATACTGGCATACAAACAGGAAATAATATGAAGCAACTGCTTGCTGTACTCATGGTGTTTTTACTCAGCCTGCCCTTACAGGCGCGTGATTTTGAAGACAAGTACGCCGTGTTTGGTGCTGGCGGTGAAAGTTGTAGTCTTTATCTGCAGGCGATGAACAAGGGTGGCAAGGAACTGGATTACTTTATTGACTGGAGCGTGGGTTATATCTCGGCTTTCAATGTCATTATGCCTGAAACATACGATTTATTTGGCGAAACTGATTTCCCCACCGCGCAGGGCTGGTTACAACGACACTGCAAGCGTTACCCCAATGAATTATTTATTCATGCGATGATCAAGCTTACCGAAGTGCTTTATCCGGTGCGTTATCAGTCTAGTCTTAAAAAGACACCATCCCAGTTGAAAGAGGTGAGTAAGGCCACTCGCTAAATCACGCCGTTAGTAGATAAATAGCCAGGCCAATTAGTAAAAACGCGAAAATCTTTTTTAGTTTAGTCGTGTCCAGCTGGTGAGCCCATCGAGCACCCAGGGGCGCAAATACTACGCTGCTGATTACAATACCAGCAACAGCTGGCAGGTATATATAACCCAGTGTCCAGGGTGGCAGTTCGCTATGGTTCCAGCCATTTACAAGATAGCTTAGAGTCCCTGCTACCGCAATTGGAAAACCGACAGCAGCAGAGGTGGCAATAGCTTTATGAATGCTGCTGCCATACCACATCAGCCATGGGACGGTCATGGTGCCACCACCAATCCCGACAAGCGATGATATTGAACCAATAATGCCACCACTCAGGCTGAACTGGATGGCACCAGGGCTTGAATAATGCGCTTTCACTTTATGTCCGTAGAGCATGTAGGCGGCCACACAGAGCTCAAAAACAGCAAACACCGGCTTTAGTGTATCGCTACTTAAATGATCAGCAATGACACCACCGCACCAGGCGCCGACGAGTATTCCGGGTGTTAGTCGGATAGCGTGTGGCCAGTTGACGGCGCCACGACGATGATGACTGTAAACGGATGAGAGTGAGGTGAGTAGAATACTCGCCAGTGATGTACCGAGTGCCATATGCATAATGATATCTACCGGCATCTGCTGGGCACTCAGCATGGTGGCGAGTATCGGAACTATAATCAGGCCGCCACCCACACCCAGCATACCTGCGAGTATGCCTACACATGCACCGAGAGCGAGGTACAGGGCAAGGGCTGACAGCATGATCTAGCGACTTGAGTTTGACTTGCTCGCAGACTGGGATGAAGGGCGCCTGTTACTGGGGCGTTTCCCACCCTGAGAAGACCGGTTACGTGGGTTATTGCCCTGCCTGTTTCCCTGGCGACTTCGTGGTCCACCATAGCGCTCAACATGGGCTTTGGGTTTGGGGGTTACCAGTAAATCAGCGGAAACAGGTTCGCTGTTGATGCTGTGTCCTACATATTCTTCGATTTCTGTCAGGAAGTGAGCATAATCTTCGCAGGCGAAACTGATGGCGTGACCTGATGCGCCAGCTCGTGCGGTACGGCCTATACGATGTACATAGTCTTCAGCCTGCTGGGGTAAATCGTAATTGAATACATGGCTTACTTCTGGAATATGAAGGCCGCGTGCAGCAACATCCGTTGCAACCAGCACCTTGAATTCCCCATCCTGAAATTTTTTCAGGAGGCTCTGGCGTTTCTTCTGGGGAATGTCGCCTGAAAGAATAGCCGGAGGATAATCATTGCCGGTTAACCATGCATTAATGTCATCAGCAACACGCTTGGTATTGACAAAAATGATGCTGCGGGAAGGGTTCTGCTGCTTGAAAAGCCCCAGAAGCAGCGGGATTTTTTCATTATTTGCAGGATAGTAAACAACTTCCTCAATTTTATCTGCTGTACGGTTTTGCGACTCAATCTGTACATGCTGCGGGTTATTCATGTGCTCGTAGGCCAGCTCCTGTACACGATACGAGAGTGTGGCCGAGAACAGCATACTAAGGCGTTTGTCTGGGTCAGGGCAGCGTCGCATGAGATAGCGGATGTCCTTGATAAAGCCCAGATCGAACATGCGGTCTGCTTCATCCAGAACCAGTGCCTGTATCTGTTTCAGATTGAAGATATGCTGCTTGAAAAAGTCGATGAGTCGCCCAGGCGTGCCTATGAGTATGTCTACGCCATTTGCAATATCGTTCTGCTGGCTATCATAACCCGTGCCGCCATAGACTAGAACCGTCTTTAAACCCGTCTGGCTGCCAATTAACTCAGCATCCTTATGAATCTGGATAGCCAGTTCTCGTGTTGGTGCAAGTATAAGTGCACGAGGCTGGTTGGGCTTTCTATGCTCATCGGCAGGCTCTGTCAGTAGCTTTTTATATACCGCAACCAGGAAGGCTATGGTCTTTCCAGTGCCGGTCTGTGCTTCGCCCGCAACGTCTATTCCATCAAGTGATAGAGGTAAACTTTGTGCCTGTATGGGGGTGCATTGTTGAAATCCGGCCTGATTCAGGCCTTGCAGCAGGGAATCAGGTAATTTATATTGATCAAATCGTTGATCAGTCAGGTGTGTGCTCATAGGCATAGCATAAAGCACTCTGCCTGACTGTACAAATGAATGAAATTAGTTAATATGGAAACCTTAATTGAAGCCATATAAAAACAACCCGTCTACATAGCCAATCTGCTGAGTTATATTATTATTTCAGACGCTGCTATCTAGCGAGATATCCCAAACCCGGAGGTTATACACTGTGAGTGAGATCGTTCATGTATCTGATGACAGTTTTGAAAGTGATGTATTAAATTCTGATGTACCAGTACTGGTAGATTACTGGGCTGACTGGTGTGGTCCCTGCAAGATGATTGCGCCCATACTGGAAGAAATCGCCGGCGACTATGATGGTAAGGTGAAAATCACCAAACTGAACATTGACGAAAACCCAGGTACTCCACCCAAGTTTGGTATCCGTGGTATTCCAACCCTGATGCTGTTTAAAAATGGCGAAGTGGAAGCGACCAAAGTCGGGGCACTGTCAAAATCGCAACTTACAGCCTTTCTTGATAGCAATCTGTAGCTAAATTGTATGAATCGTCCCTAATATTAAAGATATTCTGGACGATTCTACTTTCCTGTGCTACAGTCCACATCAATAATTAATCGTTGACGGCACATTCTTCGCCGACCAAAAATACGATCAAGAAAACGTTGCCAGATCCTGGCTCAGAACTCAGTCAATTAAAATCCAGTTAACAGTATAGTTTTAATTAACCAGTTTTAATCTAATCCCAATCTTCAATAAAAATCCCAATTATGAATCTTACCGAATTAAAGAAAAAAGCCCCTGCTGAACTTGTCGAAATTGCCCAGTCCATGAAGCTGGAAAACCTGGCCAGAGCCAAAAAACAGGATATTATTTTTGCCATTCTCAAAGCACATGCGAAGAGTGGGGAAGATATCTTTGGCGATGGCGTACTTGAAATATTACAGGATGGTTTCGGCTTCCTGCGATCTGCCGAAGGTTCATACCTGGCAGGTCCAGACGATATATATGTATCACCAAGCCAGATAAGGCGTTTTGGTTTAAGAACCGGCGACACACTGGCTGGTAAGATTAGACCCCCAAAAGATAATGAGCGTTACTTTGCCATGCTTAAGGTGGATACGATTAATTTCGATTCGCCGGAAAATGCAAAGAACAAGGTTGCGTTTGAAAACCTGACACCATTACACCCTGAAGAGCGCCTGAAGCTTGAGCGTGGTAATGGCAGTTCGGAAGATATTACAGGCCGTATTATCGATCTGGTTTCACCGATAGGTAAGGGGCAGCGTGGACTTATTGTTTCCCCGCCAAAAGCGGGTAAAACAATGCTGATGAGCAATCTGGCACAGTCGATTGCGGCTAATCACCCGGAATGCTACCTGATTGTCCTGCTGATTGATGAGCGTCCGGAAGAAGTAACTGAAATGCAACGTATGGTGCGCGGTGAAGTGGTTTCATCAACCTTTGATGAGCCAGCAAGTCGTCATGTACAGGTTGCAGAAATGGTCATCGAAAAGGCCAAACGTCTTGCGGAGCATAAGAAAGATGTTGTTATCCTGCTTGACTCTATTACGCGTCTGGCACGAGCCTACAATACAGTTATTCCATCATCCGGTAAAGTTCTTACCGGTGGTGTAGATGCACATGCCTTACATCGTCCGAAGCGATTCTTCGGTGCTGCGCGTAACATAGAAGAAGGCGGCAGTATTACAATTCTGGCAACAGCCCTGGTTGATACTGGTTCCAAGATGGACGAGGTTATCTACGAAGAATTTAAAGGTACCGGTAATATGGAAATACACCTGGACCGTAAGATTACTGAAAAACGTATTTACCCTGCAATCAATATCAATCGTTCTGGAACTCGTCGTGAAGAGAAACTGACGGATCCAGAAGAACTACAGATGATGTGGGTGCTACGTAAAGTTATTCATCCTATGGATGAAACGGGTGCTATTGAATTCATGCTGGAAAGATTACAAAGCACCAAGACCAACGATGAATTCTTCGATCTGATGAAGAAAGGTTAAACGCCGCCGTCTGTACCTTGAGTACAATTGCGGCGAGTTTAACGATCCCCCTGAATAAAGTTGTTCATAAACAAGGCAAATAATTTTGCCTTGTTTGTCCCGTAAACATGAGGCTTCGCCGAGTGCTGGATTGCGGGATCGAGTTTCCTGTAATATGGCAGCTTGTATTTCTTGTTTGTGCTGAGCAACTCATTAAAAATCAATTCACTAAAAAGTAAACCGATTGCCTATACCTGATGGCTATGCCTAGCGCATCTAGCTATTTAGCGACATGGATTACATGTCAGCATTTACAGTATTGAGCATAGAGTTATATATCTTTAATTCTGCGACACAGTAAGATATTTATCTGGTTTTTCATTTCTGGAATTCCTGTTCGGCGCATCCGTGTTTTACCTCCCGCTGGTAAAAACAGCTACAATATTAATATCCTCACAAGTTCAGGGTGACAGTGTTGAATGCTTCAATGCTAGAGCTTTTGTTTTTAATAGTGCTTGCAAACGGAGTGCCAGTACTGGTGCGAAAACTATTTGCAACTCATCTGTCTATGCCGGTCGATGCAAATAAATTGTTTATCGATGGTCGTCCATTGTTTGGGAATTCTAAAACCTGGCGAGGAATCATAGCATCTACTGCTGTTGTGACACTGGTCGCGATGCTGCTTGGTTTTGATGCGATGGCAGGTGTTATTATTGCATTGTCGGCAATGACTGGAGATCTCCTGTCGAGTTTTGTGAAACGTAGACTAGGTTTGCCTCCGAGCAGTATGGCTCCATTAATTGATCAGATTCCCGAGTCATTATTCCCTGCACTGCTGATGATGCATGAACTTGCATTATCTATTGCGGATGTTATTGTGATTGTAGTTGCATTCATTATTCTTGAAGTCGTGCTTTCTAAAGTCCTATATCAAATGGGTGTCAGAAAACGGCCTTACTAGCGATTGCAGAGGTTTAATGATAAATCAGGATATCTATAAGCTACCCAATTTAGTAAGTATGTTGAGGCTGTTTATGGCGCCTGTATTACTTACGCTGGCAATAATGCAACAGCCCGGGTGGTATTTAGTTGCGCTTGTTTTTACCGTTTTTACCGATGTGCTGGATGGGTTTCTGGCAAGGATGTTAAATCAGATAACAGAGTTAGGATCACATCTGGACAGCTGGGGTGATTTTGCAATTTATTCAGTAATGGCAATATCTGCCTGGGTACTCTGGCCGGAGATTGTTCTACAGGAGAAATTGTATTTCATTATTGTGTTGCTGAGTTTTACACTGCCAGTTCTGATTGGCCTGATCAAATTTAAAGTGCTCACAAGTTATCATACGTGGAGTGTTAAACTTGCAGTCGCTATCACGATCGTGAGTTATATACTGCTTTTTTCTGGCTGGTTAAGCTGGCCATTTAAGTTCGCTGCACTGGTATGTGCATACGCAGCAATTGAAGAAATTATGATTAGTCTTATTCTCAGGCATGAACACGTAGATGTCAGAACTGTCTGGCAGGCACTGAGAATCAATCAGCAGGAAAAATAAAAAGCTGATTGATAGATTAGAACAGATTGCGGAATACTGATTCCATCTGGTACTCAGCTTCAATTCTGGAATCAAGCTGGTGTAAAGGTGCTTTATGATCAGTCGTTTTAGACTCGTTGTTATAAGTGCGGCTTAGTAATAATTCTTTCAGGCGCTGGTTGTGATGTGTTTCAATTGTAGTTGCTTCATTCTTGTGTACTGCTTTCATAATAATACCACTCTTTAATGCTCTGACTTTAAGTCTAGGCACTTATGTGAAGACAGAAATGGGAATAATTCACATTTTTTAACGGCTTTTTGCCTGAAATTCCGAGCAAGTTCACAAAAAAACACGAAAAGAGCTCGAAATGTGTAGAAGCGAGTAATTAAAAAGATTGAAGCGCTGTAATGAATAGTATGGGAAAGCTCATCAGTGTATGAAGTCGTGCTTATATAAGCAGCTGCCAGGTGTGATTATTTCCCGGTTCGGCTAAAAAACACGAACGGAATCGCTAGTGGCCCAAAGATTCCGCCCATTAAACCCCAGAAGACAGGATTTGCGCCTCTGATTTTTGCAAAGTAGTGACAAAATGCAGCGCTGGCGATGAATGTCAGTAAGATAATAATGAGATACATGATAGTGAGCCTGTTTCTGATGTTATCTGCAATAAACAGTATAAGCCCAGTGCCTGCTGTCCGGATGGCGAGGACCTTTCCAGCCTGATTTTCTAAGTTCATCTGCTATAAGTCGATTATAAACACCATGGCCTACTAATAAAACACAGTTGTTTGTGACTGATAGTTTTTCAAGAATTTCAGCTGATCGTTGTGCTCTCATTCTGGCCTGCTTAAGGGACTCGCCATTTCCCGAGTACCCGAGTATCCAGCAAATCCTGAAAAACACACTCCATAATTTCGGGGATAATTTAAAGTATTTCCAGTTGGCTACAGGTAGTTCTGCTTCATTAAACAGTCTGTCAGTCAGGTGAATGACGGGACCTTTTAATGCTATTGCGGAGTCTATAGATCTTTTTAGTTCGCTACACACGATAGTATTACAGTTACTGCTGATGCTAATTATATTGTCTGGTGGCTTAGAATTCCCGCTTAAGCCAGCTGAATTATAAGTGTCGACCCAGTGAGCGAAATTAGCGGCAGTTACTCTATCGAGTGGAGGTAAATCAGGCTGTCCATGCCTGAGTAATATGATCTTCATATCTTTGATATATCTAATCAGTTAATTTCTTTCACGATAATATTTC
>JBFHVK010000007.1:0-22789 GCA_041589615.1 Gammaproteobacteria bacterium
CCTGAGCTTTTATTATTACCCGATTTATGAACTGGTCTCGGTTGATGATGATTTGGCCGTTGGTGTTTCTTTAAGAACAGGCGGAAGTATGTTCTTCAATAATTTACTGTTATAACGCGTTACACTCAGGATCGCCATGAGTGACACTATATGAATTTCCGGATAGCCAACAATAAAATGACCAAGTGCCTCATACTGTATGAGAGGCGTAGTGACAAGGGTGATAACGAGTGTCCAGAATAGGCGCAGGTATGCAATGCGAGTGCCTTTTGAATCGACTGTGAGGAAAAATCGATCGATGAGTGAGGTTAGTATAACGATAGGTAGCAGAACCGCATACCCATCTGGGCTTGGGGTATAATAATCAATCAGTGAAACCCCCAGCGCCATGCTGCTTGCCACAAAAGTAAAGATGATGGCGAGTCGAGGTGTTCGTTCCATATTTTTAGGAAAGGTAATTCGGCCGATGACACTGAAAAAAATAATCACTACCAGAATAGAAAGGGTAGTGCCCAGCATGTTATGTGATAGCGCAAGTGCAAGGAGTGTCGGTGTAAACACACCATAGCTATGCAGGCCAAAAAAATGCCTGAATATGACGGTGATTAATATTCCCAGTGGCAGTAATAAAAGTATGGCCAGGGTGTTGCGTGTATCCAGGGATAGTCGAGGAAGATTGAATATGTCTGACAGGCTCTGTTCATTACGGTTTTTCTTTAGTGTTGCATGAAAAACCTCTTCGATGAAATACTCGACATTCAGGCTGTCTCCGCTGACCAGTGTAACTAGTTCAGAGTCACCATATTTGAATGGAAGGTAACTGGTTGGAACGCTCTTCTGGTAGCCGTGGTAACTGTCATAGGCTTGCCAGCTGTTGTCATTATATGATTGTACCCAGGTATGTGGTTTTATATTGTTCTGTTCACTAAGTATAAATCCGCTAACCAGGCGTGTTGGTATTTGCATTGAGCGGGCGAGTGCAACGAATACAATATTACGTTCGTATGCTGATGCCTGGCCGCTGTGGATTATCTCAGGAGCACTACGCTTAAGATCTTTGGTTGCTTTACGAAAAGAATGTGTATATTCGTAAATTTGTAATAATCGTTTGTCGTTATCTGCAGATAGGTCATTTAGTTTTTCGCTGAGCTTCTGTATCGTTTCATGGTTTATGTTTAGATGATCTTTGTCCTGTAGATAGCGTTCGGTCATCTGTGTTGAAAGCACAGGTGCCCACATCGTAGGAACGCTACTTTGCTGTAACAGAAATTCGGCAGTAACCTCAATTTTACCATCAATACTGGCAATGGCATTGATACCTCGCTTGTGGTCTGATGTGGGCTTGCTGTGGCGTATTTTCATGCCAGGATGTGAAATGCTTTGCTGGATCAGTTCAATATAAGGGGTAGTGAAAGGTGTACTTATATTCAGCAGTGTTTCCTGCTTATGTGCGACGAATGAAATATCAAGACTAACTTGCCAGAGTCTCTCGCCTGAAGCCTGTCCGGGAGTGAGAAAGTAAGCCCTTGCGATAAGGATAAGCAGGAAACTAATTAACAGAATCAGCATAAGTCTCAGGTACACAGCCTGAGGTAGAATATGTTGCTGTACTTTCCTGGGTGTCATAGTGTGAGTGTGCTAGTATAATGATTGATATTTATCATTAAATTATAATGCAGGGCTGTCTTTTAATCATTAACACAGCCACTATTTATGAGGTAAGTTAATGAGACTAACTTATGCAATGTTTTATCTTCTTTGTTCAGTAGTATCTTATCAGGCTGTAGCCGACAGTAAAGCAGTAATTGGCTGGGTTGAATATGCCAGCCTCCATAACAGAAATATCAGCCTGAAAGCAAAGATGGATACCGGTGCAGATAATACCTCGCTACATGCTTCCAACCTGAAACTCATTAGTAAAAAAGGTGAGGACTGGGTGCGATTTGAACTGCCTGATGAAGTGGGGGGTACGCATACAATCGAACAGCCAGTTATCAGGTATACATCCATAAAACGACGTGGCGTATCCGCTCAGGAAAGGCCAGTAATTCTATTGAAGATTTGTGTCTCGAACCAGTTAAGAGAAGTGGAGGTAAATCTAACTGATCGAAGTAACTATAGCTATAAACTGCTGATTGGTAGAAGCTATATGGAAGGACTATTTCTGATAGACTCGGCAAGTATGTATACTGTCAGTCCAGACTGTAAGTAGAGTAATCGAGAATAATTCTATGGGCAAAAATCTAATAACCGTAGGCTGGCGTGAATGGGTTGCATTGCCTGATCTCTGTCTTGATCATATTAAGGCAAAGGTCGATACTGGCGCAAGAACATCCTGCCTGCATGCATTTGAAATAGACCCGTATGAAGAAAACGGGGTTGAAATGGTTCGTTTTCTCATGCATCCAATACAGAAAAGAACGGATATTGTAACCGAATGTTTCGCGTCTGTTGTCGATAAGCGTATTGTGAGTGATTCAGGTGGTCACAAGGAGCAACGTTATGTGATCTCCACACGTATGTTGCTCGGAACACATAACTGGGATATCGAAATGACACTCACTTCCAGGGATGAAATGATGTTTCGTATGTTATTAGGTCGTACTGCGATGGAGAAACGAATGCTTGTTGACCCTTCGGCTTCATACCTTACGGGCATACCTGAGGGTTATGAAGATCTGTAGCAAGAAGCCCTATATAATCATATAGTAACGGTGATATTCCGTTATACTATATACATTCAATTAATAAAAAATAAGGTGAAATTTTGAATATTGCCATACTTTCACGTAATCCCAAGCTCTATTCGACCTCAAGGCTTGTCGAAGCAGCCAAAGAACGCGGACATGAAGTAAGAATTCTTGATGCACTTCGATGTTATATGAATATGGCATGTAACCGGCCTGAAATACATTACAAGGGTGAGAAGTTACCCAAGTATGATGCAGTGATACCGCGTATTGGTGCTTCAGTTACATTCTATGGCACAGCAGTTTTACGGCAGTTTGAGATGATGAATGTATTTCCGCTGAATGAATCGGTGGCTATTTCTCGTTCACGAGACAAACTTCGCTCAATGCAGTTGTTCTCTCGCAAAGGTATCGGTATGCCTTTAACAGGCTTTGCGAATCGACCTGATGATGTAGAAGATTTGATTAAGATGGTTGGCGGTGCACCACTGGTTATTAAACTGCTTGAAGGAACCCAGGGTATAGGCGTCGTTCTGGCTGAAACCCAGAAGGCCGCTGAAAGTGTTATTGAAGCCTTTATGGGGCTTAAGGCGAATATCCTGGTTCAGGAATATATTAGCGAAGCGGGTGGGGCAGATATTCGCTGCCTGGTGATTGGAGATAAGGTGGTTGCAGCCATGAAACGACAGGGTGCTGAAGGTGAGTTTCGTTCAAATCTGCATCGTGGTGGCTCAGCTAGTGTTGTTAAAATCACACCAACTGAACGACAGACAGCTGTTCTCGCGGCTAAAACGATGGGGCTTAATGTGGCAGGAGTAGATTTACTCCGTTCCAATAATGGCCCAATGGTGATGGAGGTGAACTCTTCACCCGGTCTTGAAGGTATTGAACAGGCAACCGGGAAGGATATCGCCGGTATGATTATCGATTTTATAGCAAAGAATGCTAGGCCCAATCGGACCAGGACACGTGGCAAAGGTTAAAAAAGCAGACCATAGTTTTAGTATTGCAGATATAGTGGTTCCACCGGGGGAGCGGAAAACCATTGCTCTTCCGGCAACACAGTTTTATACCAATACACCGGTGACTATACCTGTACATATTATTAATGGAAAGCGCCCCGGCCCTCGACTGTTTGTAAGTGCAGCTATCCATGGTGATGAAATCAACGGCGTTGAAATTATCAGGCGATTGATGGAGCAGCCGAGTATAAAAAAGCTCAAAGGCACTCTCATTACCATTCCTGTTGTTAATGTACATGGATTTGTGCAGGAAACACGCTATCTACCAGACAGGCGTGATCTTAACAGGGTGTTCCCCGGTTCGCCTAAAGGCTCACTTGCAGCACGCCTGGCCTATATTTTCATGAAAGAAATTGTTGAAAAATGTACTCATGGAATTGATCTGCATACCGGCGCAATTCATCGATCCAATATGCCACAGATACGTGCGAACCTTGATGACGAAGCGACTCTGGCCATGGCAAAAGCATTTTCTGTGCCCGTGCTTATGAATTCAAGCTTACGCGACGGCTCACTTCGTGAAGCAGCGAATGAGCTGGGTATTCCAATGTTACTGTATGAGGCTGGCGAAGCGCTACGTTTCGATGAAATATCTATACGCGCAGGTGTCCGCGGTATTACCCGTGTGATGAGGGAAATTGGTATGCTCAATAAACCAGCCAGGCCTTATAAGGATCGTAAGAAAACGTTTATTGCCAAAGGCAGTTCCTGGGTGAGGGCAGCCAATAGCGGTATAGTAAACTTCCAGGTGCCACTAGGTTCACATGTTTTAAAAGATCAGTTGTTAGGCTTCATTTATGATCCTTTTGGGCAGGGTAAAACTGAAATAATGTCACCTTTTGACGGTATCGTTATTGGTCGAGTGAATAACCCATTAATCTATGAAGGCGATGCAATGTTTCATATTGCCTATTTTGGGCAGGTTGAAACGGTTGCAGAAAAGCTCGATGAATTTAATGAACAGATGAGCCCTGAATATGATTAACTATTTAGACTATGGTTTTTGATTGTGACAGATAATTTTATCAATTTATATTTACCAGTTATCACAGTTTCTGTGTTTTCCGTATTACTGTTATGGTTTATGAACTGGTTTCTGCTTGCACGACATAAAGCCATTGGTTCTCAGGCAAGGTTGCCCCGGCAGTTACTTATGTTCCTGTTAACGGTTATGACATTGCTGTTAATAGTTATACTTTTTCCCATGACCGACTCTACCAGGGGGCAGATTATTACGCTTCTTGGCCTGGTTATTACAGGTGTAATCGCACTGGCCTCAACGACTTTTGTAGCAAATGTTATGGCAGGCCTGATGCTTAATGTTGTTAAGAGTTTCAGTCCGGGTGATTTTATCAGGGTAGGTGAGCAATTTGGTCGTGTTACCGAGCGAGGTCTGTTTCATATAGAAATCCAGACAGAAGATCGGGACCTGACTACCTTGCCAAATCTGCATATCGCAACGAATCCTGTTACTGTCGTGCATAAGGAAGGTACCATAATTTCTGCAGAACTTTCGCTGGGTTATGATGTGCCTAGAACCAGGGTTGAAGAACTACTTAAACAGGCTGCTCAGAAAGTAGATCTTGTAGATCCATTTGTTCTTGTGATTTCTCTCAACGATTATTCTGTTATTTATCGTATATGTGGTTTCCTCGCTGATGTCACTAACCTGATTACAACACGATCAAATCTCAAGAAGAATGTGCTGGACGTTTTACATGAGAATGATATCGAGATAGTTTCCCCAAGTTTTATGTATCAGCGTCAGATGCCTAGTTGGGATAAGGTCATTCCCAGGGCACAGGTTAGTAGTGCCCAGATTAAAGCGGAAGAAGAAATTGCCCCTGAAGAAATTATTTTCGATAAGGCCAGGGGAGCTGCAGAGCTTGAAGAAATTCGAGAAAAAATAGAACAGCTTGGAAAGCAGGTGGAATCATTGTCGAAGCAGAGAAAGCTTGCATCAGATGATGAAAAAGCCGGGCTGGATAAAAAGATTAAGCTTGCATCATTGGAAATTGAAGCGCTGTCTTCCCAGCTTGAAAAGAAAGACAGCAGCGAATCGGAAGATGAAGGCTAATCTGCTGATGAATTGCCTGTTAAAGCCAGCGCATTCTTCTGAATAATCCCAGCATTAATACGAGAATACCAAACATGGTGCTGAGCAGGATATAATATCCATACTGGCTTTTAAGTTCTGGCATATTCTCAAAATTCATACCGTAGATGCCCACGAGTAGAGTGAGTGGCACAAATATAACTGTTACAATTGTCAGGACTTTCATGATCTGGTTGAGGCGATGCCCATTGAGGCTTATATAAGCGTCTATCAGATCGGTTATCACGTTCTGGTACATCTCCGACATACTGTTGAATCGCTCAATCAATGAGTAAACACCATCAAAATCGTTTGCTATCTCGTGTTTATCCTTATGTAAATATGATTTGAGTGAATCGAAGACATCTACATAGTAATTAAGTATGCGATGCATTTTACGTAAGCCTGTATTGTAGCCTACGAGTTCCTTCATGAGTGTATCTGTTGTCGCCTCAAAGATCTCATCTTCAACTTCATCCAGGCGTTGTTCCAGGTTTAGAAGTATCTGCCCGTAGCGTTGTGCGATGCGATGACACATCGATTGAACGATTTGCATTGGGCTATATGAGTTCTTATCATTGTTTTTCTCCAGTTTATTCCACAACTTGCCCAGATAGGGCGATTCTTTAGAGTGTCGCGTTACCAGGAAATTATCGCCAGCGAACATGGCAAGCTGTAATGTATTGAAGTCAAGCGAATCTGATTCAGCGTCAAGCGGCTTGAGCAACAGGTATATATATTTCTTGAACGCATGGAATCTGGGCGGGTGCCGTACCCGCTGTGCTTCCTGTATGGCAGCATTGTCCAGGTGGAAATTTTCAATGAGCAGCATGTATTCATCGTTTGCTGGTTCATCGTACAGATCGACCCATATCCAGCTTTCGGGTGTGCTTTTCCATTTGTCGAGCAATTCGATGCCACCGGTTTCAGTTGTGTCATTATGGCACAGCATAAATTTTTTCATTTCTCATTACCTTTATCTGGATTAACGTTACCTAATTGCTCCAGACCACTACGGATATGCAGGTCACGTTGAGGGAAAGGAATTTCAATACCATTTTCATGGAAACGGTCCCATACACCAAGTAATACATCACTGAGTACATTGGAACGTCCGTTTGGAGGATCATCAATCCAGACACGTAATTCAAGATCTACAGAGCTGTCACCAAATCCCTTTAGCAGACAGCGTGGCTCAGGTTTTGCCTGGATTCTTGGTGTGGCCTGAGCTGCCTCAACGCAGAGCTTCATCGCTAGCCTGACATCGGACCTGTAGGAGATGCCTATTGGCAGGCGTAGTCGTACCAGGTTGTCACTAAATGACCAGTTTTCTACACGATCCGTAATAAGGACTTCATTAGGGATAAGGTGTTCTATACCATCACGTGTAATAACGGAGACATAACGTGCACTTAGATGATTGATCCAGCCAAATGTCTGTCCAACAGATATAACATCACCCGGCTTGATTGACCTGTCCATCAACAGGATAACGCCGCTTACCAGATTCGAGAAAATCTTCTGTAAACCAAAACCAAGGCCAACACCCAGTGCACCACCAAAAACAGCCAGCGCGGTAAGGTCGATGCCGACAGCTGAGAAGGTAATCATGAAAGCTGCAACGATAAGGCCGATATAAAGTAATTTGACACTAAGCACACGCATTGCGGGTGTTATATTTTCGGATCCTTCCAGTTTTCTGTCGAGGAAAGTCGCAAGGACATGAGCCAGCCAAAGTGATAGCCACAGAGCGATGCCTGCCTTAAGCACTACAAGAGGTGTCAGGCGCACAGTGCCTAGTGTTAGTGAAATGCTATCAAGAAACTGTAGTGTGGGAGTCAGCAGGCCAAAAATATTAAGAATGGCAATGCTCCAGGCAATGGCTGCTAGAAGGTGTGCAGTAGCCCTGTTTTTTAAGAGTTTTGAGGCTATTCGAATGAGTAACCAGGCACTAAGCAGGCTGGCGACAGGTATCAGGAGATTATCTTCCAGTTGCAGGTATCTGAACAGCTGGATGACCAGCCACTGAAGCAAGAGCCAGCTCAGGGTGTTTGCAAATTCATTGAGTGTGACAATCAGCTTGTTCAGGCTGATTACGCGGATACTGAGTGTACTGAATTTAACTAGTAGAGACTGGAAACGTGGAGTTATCAACCATCGGGCAAGTACAAATACGAGGGCTATGACAGCAACCTGAAGCCAGAAGGACTGGGTTGTAAGTGTCTGTTCGAGAATAGCTGTCCAGCTGCTAATCAGTTCAGGTAATCTGTTAGTGTCGGCCCAGTCAAACATGGCATATATCTTTTATAGAAGTATTTTGTATTAGCTTAATTATGGAATAAAAATTGATTTGTTACTATCTATATAATGGAATTTTATTCATATTTGTATTGCAGCATGAGTGTGGAAATGCGTAGAATTAGCACGAACATCTATTGTGATGTGTGTAACTACATTAACTGGTGAGTCTATCTGCCATTGTTAGTGATTTCTAATACATAAGGTCAAGAGAATTTGCCATGCTGCAATATGTCAAGAACCTCAAAAGTCCAGAGTGGTTATTCAACAAGGTTACGGGCTTTATTTTCGGTGTGATACTTCTGTTTACTACTCTCTCCCTGTTAATCGGCGCTGTCAGACTGTTTTACAGGCTATATGAGTTACTTAATACGAGTGGTATTACTGGTAAATACCTGTATATTTTCTCCGATGTGCTTACTCTTGTCATACTACTTGAACTATCACGTTCCCTGTTTCAGTATTTCATGGAGCATAAGGTCAGGTTAACAGTGATTATGGATGCAGGTATTGTTTTTGTGCTCAGGGATATCATGATTGGGCTGTTTGAACACAAATTTAAAACTGAAGATATTTATGCTTTCAGTGCTCTTTTGCTTGTTATGGGGGTTGTGCGTATAGGGCTTACACTGACTTATGAAAAGGAAGATGCTATTGATCTATCTCGATCTGTTGAGGATAAGCTGGAAAAATCAAAAGCCTAGAATGTATCAAACTTCATTATTACCATTTTTATCTAATATTACTTCCTGCCTGTGTATAGCTTTGTTCATTATCCCGTTACCATCGGCATATGCGATAGAAACTGTACCTTCACAGGTAATAATAAACGCTGAGACTAATGAAGATGCTGATGATGAAGATGAATATTTGTTCCAGGTTACACCTGTTGAAATCGGTCCATCGGGAATTATACGAAAAGAAAACGTCTACAGGTCATTGATTGAGTTTAAACATCCTGTTCATTTTCATACATTGTGGGAAACTCGCTATGTTACAGAGGGCAGGGATAATCTACAGGGAGATAGCCTGATCTCGGCTACCACTGAATTATCATCAGGTAATTTGACATTTGCGCCGTGGTTAGCTTTTAGCCCGGATCAGGATTATGAAGAACTCAATCTTAATTTTATCTACGGTTTTGAAATTACAGATATCCTCGAGCTTTATGTCTCATATAGTTACCTGCATGCATGGGAAGGTGCAATTGATAATGGTGATAATGAAATTGCACTGGAATTAGCCATATCCATTGATGATATAGCAGATGTATCCGTTGCCTGGATTCATTCAACAGAAGCTAACGGAAATTATTATGAACTTGCGTTACGCAAGCAGAACAATATCAACCAGGATATTGCTTTTAATGGAGGTTTAGTAATTGGTATTAACCAGGGTTATATTGTAGATGGGCACGAAGGAGTAGATCATGCGCAGATTCGTCTGGGTATGGCTTATCATTCTTCGGCGCAGTATGAGCTGGTTGCCTATATTTCACACAGTCACGCAATAAATAAAAATTTAAGTATGAGTGGTGATACTAATCTTAAAAATTATAGTCTGGGCGGTGTTGGTTTTACCTGGCGATTTTAATTATGTACCTGATATTGTCTTTGTAGTCCGGGTCTTTTTGTATTTATTCGCTGTGTGCGATAAGTTTATGCTTTAACCCAGCCCGACAATAATAATCCCAAGAATCACAAGCAGTGTTATACCTAAAGTCCAGTCTGTGTGTTTGTCTATTGAATGTCTTTCGTAAAATAATTTCAGTAGCTGATTTGTGGCTGTTTTACGTAACATGCGCCAGGCAGTCTCAATAGAATCTGTTATCTGCCTAAGCAGATTTGTTAGCATCGAGCTGGTTGAGTGTAATCCTTCCTGAAGCTCTTCAAATTTTTGACTTAATTTATCCTGTTGTTGTGCCAGCTGTTGTATTCGTATCCAGCCAATAATGCTAATGGTAATGCTTCCCAGTGCAATGTAGGGGAATACGATAAATTCATATGATTGCCACGCGGTTTCTGATTTTAGAAATATCCCCAGTATATATAGAAAGACTCCATTATAAATAAGTGTTAACCAGGCTAATAGTTCGCTACCGATACTACCTGCAAGTATTCTTATAAGCGCGTAGCCAACTGTACATATTGCGAGAAGCTGTATACTGAAGGCGATAGATTCATCGACACCCTGATCTGTTGGCAACCAGTGAATCAGGCCGAGCAATGCAAGTGCTACAGGAAGTGTGCTTAATAAACCGGCTTCGACTTTGTTAAGTGAAGTATAAGACCGAGTTAACCAGATGTGTGCAGGCCAGACAGCGCCACGTAATATAAAACCGCTTAATGTCATAACGACATATAGTTGGTTAGACGCTATATTCGACATTGATATTTGTATTACATCAAATTCCAGCTTTTCAATTGTATGCACAGCAATCAATAGTGCATCGAATAAAGCGATATCGGCTATTATAAGAAAAATAATATAAAGACTGCCCGAAGTTTTAATGTTTCGTTTTTGCTGATGATATAACACTCCATACAGTGTATAACCCATAATGCTGGAAAATATAAAAAAACCGAGAATATCAGTGGAGAGTATTGTGCCTATGCTGCAAGTTATGCTGAGTAGTGCGAAGCTATTGTTTTTTTTCGATATTACTAGATCTGTGTGTTGTTCGCATGAATTAAAACGGGTTGCATAAACTACCCAGCTAGTAATTACCGTAAACAGTATCCAGCGATTACCATCATCAATTGCCAGGCCGATGCCAAAAAATAGCCAGTCTAGATCCAGTTGAATTGTGTCGGGATAGATAAGCAACAGTATGGAAGGAGCTAGTGACAGACTGAGTGAATTAATAATGCGCTGTTGTGGAATAGATTGCTCTATCACCGGAATTGCTAGAATCACTGGCAGTAACAGGCTAAGAATTAACATAACGCTTAAGCTTGTCTGTATCATGACTGATAAAACTCCCTTAGCGAAATGAATCGTGCCCATTCTAGTGGGCTAAATGAGAGTGTTGCAAAAAGACCAGCAGCAAGTGCAAGAGAGGCAGTAATCAGTGGTGGTAATAGCAATGCCAGGGCGGTTTCCCGTCGTCCAAAGTTGTGTTCGTGTGGCCAGTGTTCTGGTGCTTCACGAAACCAGGCACGGTGTAATACTGGCAGGAAGTAGGCAGCGTTTAATATACTACTACCAGCGAGTACGGGTATCACCCATGCCTGCTCAACTTCCAGTGCTCCAAGGCCAAGGTACCATTTACTGACAAAGCCAGCGACGGGTGGTGCACCAATCATACCGAATGCACCAATGGTAAACGCACTCATTGTCAGGGGCATGCGTTTGCCAAGCCCGTTCATTTCACTGATCTTATGTATGCCCAGAGTTTCAGCAAAATTTCCGGCACAGAAAAACAGGGTGATTTTCATAATTCCCTGATGCACAAGGTGCACGACGCCACCAATCGCAGCAATAGGTCCAGCGATTGCCACACCCAGAGTTATATAGGATACCTGGCTGACAGTTGAATAGGCGAGTCGTCTTTTAAGATCATCCTGGTATAGCGCACGAATAGATGCGTAAATAATTGTAAATGCGGCGAGCCAGGCGAGTGGTAGTGTTAATTCGAGGCTGGCAGCGAATTCAACACCGAAAACGTCATAAACAACACGAACAATTCCAAATGCGCCGGCTTTGACAACAGCAACTGCATGCAATAGTGCGCTTACCGGTGCAGGAGCAACCATCGCCTGAGGTAGCCAGCCGTGCAGGGGAACGAGGGCCGCTTTTACACCGAGACCCGCTATGAGTAGAACAAAAATAATGGTCAGCGCCTGATGGTGCTCGGCATCAAGTTCATTTAGAAAGCCTCTGGGTGTGAATTCAAGAGTGCCAGTGATGCTATATAACCAGACAGTTCCAAGTAATAATAATGCGCCACCACACATGGTGTAAATGAGGTAGGTTTTGCCAGCGCGACGTGCTACTTCTGTACCTCGATGAACAACTAATGGATATGTTGATAGCGTTAGCAGTTCATAGAACAGCAAAAATGTAATCAGGTTTCCTGCGAGTGCAACACCCACAGTTGATGTTACACATAAACTGAAGAATCCAAAAAAACGGCTACGATAAGGAGAGTTTTCGAGATAACCGATTGCGTATACGGTAGTAACCAGCCAGAGGACGGTAGATAGGCTTACGAATATCAGCGCGAGTGGCCCGGCCCGAAGTACCAGTTCAAGGTCACCAACGAGATACATGCGTGTCTCAAATGTTTCACCATTAAGTACTCCCCATATCATCCAGCCAACCAGGAGTAGTTTGCTTAACGCGCCGGTCATGTTCAGAACGGTGCGTGTAATAATGCGCTCTTCAGATAAGGTAAAAATGACGATGCCAGGAATGAGTGAACTGGCAACAACCATTATAGGAACCCAGTAACTCCAGTTCATAAAGTTCCCCGTGTATTAAAAGGCTGACCGAGGTTCAGTAACTCAAATAACTGTGGTGAAATCAATCCCATCACGATAGCTGCCACGGCGAGTAACAGGGCGCTCCATTGCATAGCCGCGGGAACATGAATAGCTTCATGTGGAATATCGGCTTCGGTAAATGCGTGCCCGAGCACCTTGAATATGTAGGCTGCTGCTAGCAGGCCACCAATAAGCATTACAAATACCATCAACCATTGTTGCTGGTTAATAGCGGTTTCAAGCAGTAACCATTTGCCAATAAAGCCGCCACTAGGAGGCAGTGCCATAATGCTCACGCCTGCAAGTGCAAATGCAGCGGCGGTGACAGGTATTCGTTGTGCTACGCGATCGAGATCGGCAATTCGATCGTGATTACCATATCGCAGCAGGTTGCCAGCGGCCATAAACATTGCCGATTTAGCCAGGGCATGTGAAAGAGCAAGATAGCTTACCGCCAGCCATGCCTGCTTTTCATTGCTTGCGCTCAATGGAAAAACCAGGAATAAATAACCAATCTGTGCAATTGTCGAGTAGGCAATTAACAGTTTTAGTCTTGTTTGCCTTAGGGCCTGTAGTGAACCCCACAATATAGCTGCACATCCAAGTACACCCAGCAGTGTATCGGTATGCTCTGCAATTGTAGAATACAGGCTCAACCAGAGTCGTACTAATATATAGAAAGATGCCTTAATAACCAGGGCTGATAATAATCCGCTTACCGGTGCAGCAGCACTGGAATGAGCTGGTGGTAACCAGAAATGAAATGGAAACAGGGCCGTCTTCAGAACTAAGCCAGTGACCATTAATGCTAGGGCAACCAGGCTATATATGTCGGGAGTGATTTTTAACGATAGACTTGCAATATCGACAGTTGCATATGCATGGTAAAGCAAGCTCACGCCGAGAAGGAAGGTGAGTGATCCGAGAAGTGTGGCAAATAAATATCGTATCGCACCCTGTAATGACTGAATACTTCCATTGATAGCTGTAAGTGAAACGGCAGAAAGTGCTATTAACTCAAGACACACATAATAATTGAAAATGTCGGCTGATAAGAATAAGCCATTCAGGCCCGTTATCAGGAAAAGAAACAATGGCCAGAAACGTTTTGCTACATCAGTGGTGAAATAATTTGCTGCGTAGATGGTCATCATTAGACTGACGAGTGCTGTCATTAATAGCATGAAAAGACTAAGACCATCGGCATATAGTTCAATGCCCAGAGGTGCGCCCCAGCCACCAGCTTTATGTTCGAAGTATTTATCCTGTTGAAGTTGCAGACTGAATAGAATAAAAGCAAGCAGGTTAAAACTACAGACGATATATGATATTTGCCTGCCAATAGATGGCCAGACAAAACTAAGCAACCCACCTGCCAGTGGAGCCAGTATCATTAACACGCCAAATGGAATTTGCTCAATGGTGTGTAGAGTCATTCTTATTTTCCGTGCCTGTCACTGATGACAGGTCGCAATGTCCTGTCAGGCTGACTAATTTTATCATCAGTATTAATGCAAGTGCGGTCGCTGAAATAGCAACCACGATTCCGGTAATGACCATGGCATGTGGTACAGCATCGGTGAGAGTACTACCGGGTTGCTTCGCAAGTGCGATTAGTATCAGAAAAATACTACTACCAATAACGTTCAATGCTAGTATTTTACGCAGTAGATGTGTCCGTACGATGAGCGCATATAAGCCAAGGCTGAAAAGTGTGGCACCTAATAGAGCATAGAATTCTACGATATTCATGAATCACCATTCATTGAATTATCCTTCTTACTATTAGTAGCATGACTATCTTCAGGTGGTTCTGCATAGAACAGTGCGGCAAGTGTGGAGCCAATTGATAGTGTTGCCAGTGTTTCGAGAATCAGTAACAGGGTCGCCGTCTGATTCTGTGGATACTGAAGTAATTGAGAACTAATCATAAGGGTATATATAGCGATAATAAAAAATACAGTAGGCCCGGCTATAAGAATGATTCTTAAACCTCTGCCACTAATGAGTAATTGTGCATTCCAGCCAGAGAGGATGAGAAGTACACCGATAGCTGCCAGTACAGAACCTGCCTGAAATGCTCCGCCTGGAGCATCAGCACCTGCCCAGAGCAGATAGGCAGCCACCAGTATAAGAACTGGGGTTAGTAGATGTGATAGATTATTAAGGATTTCATTTTGCGGTTGTTTCTCTGCTGTGCTTTTGCTTCTTAATGACCATACACCCAGTAATGCAACCAGTAATACGACAACCTCGAGCATCGTATCATAACCGCGAAAATCGAGAAGTACGGCGGTGACAGGATTTGCAATGCTTGCATTCTGCATTTGGAGTGATACTTCGTTAATAAGATGCTGGTCTTGCGGAAGATTAATAATAGCAAAGTACAGGCCGACACCAACAGACAGGCAGAGCAAAGCCGATATAATGCGAAAATTTAATGAGGCTTCAGGAGCTGTTATTTTAAGATCCTTGACCTGGTTGATTTTAGATAGTGCTAGCAGGAACAGGGCACCAGTGAGTCCTGCACCAATGCCAGCCTCCGCAAGTGCAACATCGGGAGCATTTAACCTGACCCAGATAATTGCTAGTAGTAGTCCGAAACTGATGAAGTAGACAATTGCTCGCAATATGCCAGTATTACTTAACGCCTGTAGAGCAAACCAGAATAATCCGAGGCCCAGTATGATGTCTATCGCATTATTAAGGAAGGTCAGGATTTCCATATATCTATACCTCTTTTAAGTGCTGCTCTTGCAATGAGGTGCGCAACACTGGAACCAGCAAGCATTACCAGAAGCCAGATAATAAACAGTTTGATAATCAGGGCAACTGATGTGAGCTGGAATGAGATCCCGATAACAATAAACCCTAGCCCAAGGTTATCTGCTTTAGTAAGTGCATGTAAGCGTGTATAGACGTCGGGGAAACGTAATAGCCCGGCTGTTCCTGCTATAAAAAAAGCAGTCCCGATAAGTATGAATATTGTACTAAGGCTATTTATCAGATTCATTGCAAGACTCTTCATCAGGCCAGGTTCTACGAACAAATGCCACAGCGGTTACTGCGGAGAGTAGTGCAAATAATAGAGCCACATCTATTGCTGCATCAGATGTTGCTGTTAGCGACAACAGTAATAAAATTGCAACTGCAGTTGTACCAAAAAGTTGAGCTGCAAGCATTCTGTCAGCATCACTCGGTCCATAATGTATGCGTAACATACCGGCACCCAGATTGAGTAGTAATATCAGTATGATGGCTGTATATAATATTTGCATTGTATCTGTCTCTAACCAGCTAGTTGTTCAAGTTGTAACGAAAATATATCTGCAACTCGTGCTTCTATTGACTTAAGCTCGCTGAGATAGTCAATGCTTTTATCGATAACATGTATTTGCAGGTTGCCGTCCTGCAGGCTGGTACACAGCGTTCCAGGTAGCAGGTTGACGGTTATCAGCATAATATATTCCTGAATGCCAGGAGTTAAGCGGGGTTTGAATTCTATGATGTCGGGATTGATATTGAGTTGTGGGCGTATAGCACGTAATGCAACATCAAGCCCGCCAGATACTGAATGCTGTATAAAAAAAGGTGTGAAGCGAAGCAGCCCACTTATACTAAACTGACTAGCTGGTTCAAGTTTTATGCTTATGTACACTGCAATAATAATCGCAGGAATACCAACCATCCAGGAAGTAGTAGATCCCCCAGTGAAGCTCCACCAGATCAGCGCAAATAACAATGCTCTGAAAAGTGCAGCCTTGATTATAGAATAGTGCTGAAATTGAGCCATGTGTTATAAACGAGTGTTATCATTATCTGAATGTATTGAATTATCTACATACAATACGGTCGTGTCTATATCGAATTCACTACAACGTAGGATTATCTGTTAATCCTTATAGATTAAAGATGAAGTCGGGGATAATTAATTTATGGAATCATTAAGTGTTAATATACTGTCCTGGCTTGGCATTTTATTCTGTCTTAGCCAGTCTGCGATGTTCTCAGGACTCAATCTTGCGCTTTTAGGTGTTAGTCGACTCCGTCTTGAGGTTGAAGCATCCTCAGGTAATACCGGTGCAGAAAGCATATTAAGATTGAGGCGTGATTTTAATTTTCTACTCACCACTATACTCTGGGGTAATGTGGCTATTAATGTCCTGTTAACACTGATTTCTAATTCGGTCATGGCAGGTATTAGTGCATTTGTGTTTTCAACTTTCGTCATTACATTCTTTGGTGAAATTGCACCACAGGCATATTTTTCACGCCATGCAATACGCATGGGGGCCTTGCTCGCACCTGTGCTGCGTTTATACCAGTGGTTTTTATATCCTGTAGCGAAACCTAGTGCACTTGTACTGGACTGGTGGTTAGGACAGGAGGGTATTGCCTATTTTCACGAAAAAGATTTGCATACCGTGATACGGAAGCATATAGAGTCGGATGAATCGGATGTGAGCCAGCTGGAAGGAACAGGTGCGATGAATTTTCTTGCACTTGATGATATACAGGTGAAGCATGAGGGCGAACTTATACATCCAGATAGTATTGTTAGTCTTGCTTTTGAGAATGATCTTCCGGTATTTCCATCCTACAGCATTTCGTCAGATGATCCTTTTCTGGCATCTATTAACCGTTCTACTAAAAAATGGATAATTATTACAGATAGACATAATCAACCTGAGTTTGTTTTGAATGCAAATGCATTTTTACGTACAGTTTTTTTTAGTGAATCCATTGTAGACCCCTGTGGCTTCTGTCATAGACCTATTATTGTGCGTGATGAGGATACCTTGCTAGGTAAGGTCATATCGGCATTCAAAGTGTATCCAGATTCAAATTCTGACGATGTCGTTGATCATGACCTGATTCTTTACTGGTCAGATGAAAAGCGCGTAATTACCGGCTCAGATTTGCTTGGGCGCTTATTGCGTGGTATTGCTATACGACAGAAAGCAGTTGATGCAGCTTATACTCTGTGACTGGCTACAGTCACAGAGTATAGACCTAGATAATTGGGCTTTCTGAATGTGGTGAAACTGGCTGTTCGTGAGAATGTTCTTCATTAAATTCATCTACAATACTGGCTGCTTCGCCGACCTGGTTAAAGCGTGCAATATGAAACAGGGCGTCACCTTCATTAACCAGTGGCAGATTAGTACGTCCAATGACGATACCGCCGTAATTAGACACTATTTCAATTTCACGTTCACCAAAGGGGTCAGCTACAACTCCGAGAAGCGTGCCTTTCTTGACACGGCTGCCCAGCGCAACCATAGTGCGCATGATGCCACTATCTTCTGCACGAACCCAGAAACTGGATCGTGCAACCACAGGTTCAATGTGTTTTTTTGTTTTAGATCTGGAAGCAGGTAGCATTTCGAGTGAACGCATTACATTAATAATACCCTTTACACCGGCACGTATTGACACCTCATCGAAGCGAAGCGCTTCACCCGCCTCATATAAGAGCATGGGTATACCATGCTCCGCTGCAGCTTCTCTCAATGACCCATCTCGTAAGTTAGATGATATTAATACGGGAACATTAAAAGCATGTGCCAGTCGGTTGGTTTCCTCATCATCTAGATTTGCGCGAATCTGCGGCAGGTTGCTTCGATGAATTGCACCCGTGTGTAAATCAATGCCATGTGTACTTTGCTGGACAATTTGCTGCATAAAGATATTAGCCAGCCTGCCCGCAAGAGAGCCCTTCTCGGAGCCTGGAAAAGATCGATTTAGATCACGTCGATCCGGCAGATATCTTGAATGATTGATGAGCCCCTGTATATTAACGATGGGAACAGCAATAATACTCCCCTTAAGGCGTTTCAATGCAGGCAGTTTAAGCAGGCGTCGAATTATTTCTACACCATTTATTTCATCACCATGTATAGCGGCACTCACAAATAATACAGGGCCAGTTTTTTTGCCACGAATAACATGTACGGGCATTGCCATCGGCGTGTGTGTATACAGCCGACCCACTGGCAGATCGAGTGTAATTTCTGTTCCGGGCTTTATGCTTATGCCATTAATTATGATGTCAGAGCTCACGGAGATTACCCTTTACCTTTGGTTTTCGTTTTATTCTGCTTTGAATTCTTTTCAATAAAGTCGATAACCATACCTGCAATATCCTTTTGGGTCGAATTTTCTATACCTTCAAGACCAGGGGAAGAGTTTACTTCCATAACCACCGGACCATGATTTGATCGCAGTAAGTCTACGCCTGCAACATTGAGTCCCATTGTGCGAGCTGCGCGCACTGCAGTAGAACGCTCTTCAGGTGTTATTTTTATAAGCTGGGCACTTCCTCCACGATGCAGGTTGGAACGGAATTCACCTTCAGCTCCCTGACGTTTCATAGCCGCTACCACCTTATCACCTACAACAAAGCAACGGATATCAGCACCACCCGCTTCGCCGATGAATTCCTGTACAAGAATATTCGCTTTAAGTCCCATAAACGCTTCGATAACACTTTCGGCAGCCTTTTTAGTTTCGGCTAGAACCACACCAATACCCTGTGTGCCTTCAAGTAGTTTGATAACAAGTGGGGCGCCACCAACCATCTTGATTAAATCCTGAATATCATCTGGCTTATGTGCGAAACCGGTTACAGGAAGACCAATGCCTTTACGAGACAGTAACTGAAGAGAACGTAACTTGTCGCGTGATCGAGAAATGGCGACCGATTCGTTTAAGGGGTAAACGCCCATCATCTCAAACTGACGTAATACTGCTGTACCGTAAAAGGTAACGGATGCACCAATTCGTGGGATAACGGCATCAAAGCCTTCCAGTGATTCACCTTTATAATGTATCTGTGGTTTATTTGAAGTAATGTTCATATAACAGCGCAGAACATCGAGTACGCGGACTTCATGACCGCGTTCTCTGGCAGCCTCTATCAGGCGACGCGTTGAATAAAGTTTACTGTTTCTTGAGAGTATGGCTATTTTCATTGTATTTACCTTACCTAACTTAAATCTCGCAGTTAGTGTACGCATGCTGCGATCTGTTCGAATAAAAAAGCCGGGGAGTTTTATTCCCCGGCAAAGGGCCCCAAAGAGAAGGCTATTCATAGAATAGTAATCAATACCTGTCGTTCAAATTTCCTTTTAATCAGTGTTAGTGCACGATACAGTCTTGTCTTCGTCGCAGTCAGCGATGATTGTATATACTCCAAGACTTCTCGCAGGGCTCGCTCTGTAATAAAGCGTAATTCCAGTATCTGTCTGACTGCTTTCGACAGTCCATCGAATAACTGTAGTATGCACACACTGCTGTCTTCATTTACTGCATCACTGCCTATAAGCTCAGTACCTGCTTGATCTTCAGGTATATGATTTCGATAATGCATGGCATTGCACTATCTGGTTGAGGCAGTGATTCTCAACTTCTTGGTTTAACCAGTTTTTAAATGGTGCATCGCCTCGATACAGCTTCAGTTCATGGTACAGGCCTAGTAATACATTCTCAGCATCCAACAAATTATGTCATCCTCAAGAAGCAATGCTGCAACCTGGTCTGGTAATAACATTTAACCGTTGATCATATGTCAGCTCAGCGGTGTCATGCAGCTTCATAAACAGTTCAGCCAGTGTTTGTCTGAGCAATATCTGATAGATATGTCTCTGGACGTTCTTAATCGGTACCAGTGTATTAGTTATTCAGGTACTTTAGATGTGCTTTAATGATAAATAAAACTAAAAATATTTGTCGATTATTAAAATATTATTTATCATAGTTGGCTATGGATATTGAATTACTCAGAACGTTCCTGGAAGTAAACCGTACCCGCCATTTTGGCGAGGCAGCAGAAGCGCTACACCTGACCCAGGCAGCGGTAAGTGCGCGAATCAGGCAACTTGAAGAAATTCTCGGTGTGCGGGTGTTTGACCGTATAAAGCGAGATATTCGCCTGACACCGGAAGGGCATCGTCTGTTGCGCTATGCAGATATGCTGATCAGTGGCTGGCGTAAGGCAAGGCAGGAAGTAACGGCGGGTGGAGCGGTGCAGCAGCTGTCGGTAGGTGGCAGTTTGCGACTGTGGGATGTTGCACTGCAGGAGTGGTTTCTTGAAATGAGGCGCAATATTCCTGAACTGGCGCTTATCGCTGAGTCGCATACTCCGGACCTGCTGACTCGAAGACTGCTGGATGGTTTGCTTGATGTGGTATTTATGCTGGAGCCAGCACAGCTTGATGTTCTTCAGGTGCGTAAGGTCGCCCTGATACAGTTGGTGCTGGTGTCTAGTCAGCGAGATCAGTCTATTGAGGATGCGCTGTCCAATGGTTACCTTATGGTTGACTGGGGGCTCGCCCATGCGGTTGAGCACCGGCGAATGTTTCCTGATGCTCCCGAGCCTCATGTCAGGGTCGGGCAGTCCCAGATTGCCCTCAGTCACCTGTTGAATATTGGTGGTAGTGCCTACCTGCCTGCACGTATGGTGGCCGAGGATATTGCTGTAGGACAGCTGCACCTGATCGAAGAAGCACCAACATTCGAGCTGATGGTGTATGCGGTTTATCCAGTGCGCAGTGCTAAAAGTGACATCATTAAACAGGCCCTGCAACTGTTCGAGTACAAGATTGATCTTGAAGAGCTCAAAGAATTTTAGGGCTCTCATCGTTACAGCAGAAACAGTGTCGCCAGGCCAAGGAAACTAAGGAAGCCGATAATGTCGGTCACGGTTGTCAGGATGACCGCGCCGGAGAGTGCAGGGTCTACTCCAATGCGTTTGAGAATGACAGGAATTAGTACACCGGAGAATGCAGCAGCCAGAAGATTAAACAGCATCGCGACTGCAATAATCAGCGAGATTGCAATATCCTCGAACCAGGCATAGGTGACTACTGCCACCACAAGTGACCAGACACAACCATTGAGTAAACCGACCTTGAGTTCCTTGTCCCCAAGCCAGCGCAGGTTAGACTGGCTGACCTGACCCAGGGCAAGGCCGCGAATGGTCAGGGTAAGGGTCTGGCTACCGGCAATGCCTCCCATGCTGGCGACTACCGGCATTAACACGGCCAGTGCCACGATCTTGTCGAGGACTGCTTCAAACTGGCCGATCACCCAGGCGGCCATAAAAACAGTCACCAGGTTGATCCCCAGCCAGATGGCTCGGCGCTGGGCGCTGGGAACGACCGGTGCGAACAGATCTTCTTCTTCATCAAGACCGGCCCTGGATAACAGTGCCTTGTCTGCTTCTGATCGAATGATATCCACAACATCATCGATAGTGATACGGCCAAGCAGGCGCCCTGATGGATCTACAACACCAACCGAGAGCAGGTCCCTGCGTTCAAACAGCATTGCAATATCATGTTCGCTGGCATCGATCCTCACGCTATCGGGTGTCTCGGACATAACCTCGGATACCAGGCTATCGGGCGATTCTGTGATGACTTCAGAAATAGGAAGTGTGCCAGTGAAGACTCCATTTTCATCGATCACCATGAGTGTATCGGTATGTGCGGGTAATGGTTTAATACGGCGTAAGTATCGTTGCACCACACCCAGGCTTACCGTCGGACGCAGGCTAATGACATCGGGGGTCATCAGGCGTCCTGCACTACCTTCTGTATAGGCGAGGGTGGCCTCCAGGCGTTTACGGCGATCTTCGTCGAGTGACTGGATCAGTGTGTCACTAACATCAACCGGTAACTCGTCAATAACTTCCGCAAGATCTTCCATTTCCATGGATTCTGCGGCGGCAACGACTTCGGCATGTTCCATTTCGCCGATAATGCTGGCCCTGGCTTCCTCACCAAGGTACAGGAGGGTTTCACCCTGCATAGCCGTAGGGAAGTATTTCCACAGGCGTTGACGCGGTTCCGGTGGTAGTGATTCCAGCAGGTCAGCCAGTTCGGCAGGGTGCTGACTCTCCAGCACTTCATTGATATGGGCTTCATCATTGGCTTCGAGCTGCGCAATGATGTAATCCACCTGGTTGATGTCTGGCGATGTATCGGTTGTATTTTCTGCAAGAGTCATAATTCAGCGGCTCAGTTGCGGTTTAGTTTAAATGTTGCGGCATATTTGATTGATGCACTGAAGATGTTTCAGGATAATCTTCGAGCTGCTCAACCAGAACACTATCAACGCGATGGTTTCATTCGACCTGACTGTTAAGTGGTCGTTATGGGTTATCAACTGTATGATGTTTTCAGGCAGTAGACCCAA
>JBFHVK010000008.1:0-22044 GCA_041589615.1 Gammaproteobacteria bacterium
GCAGGTGAACTTCCGCCTCAGGGACTGGGGTGTGTCTCGCCAGCGTTACTGGGGTACGCCCATCCCGATGATTAACTGCGAGAGCTGCGGTTCGGTTGCGGTGCCAGAAGACCAGTTGCCCGTTATATTGCCCGAAGATGCTGCATTTGGTGATGATGTGGGCTCACCCATCAAGAAAATGCCCGAGTTTTATGAAACTACCTGCCCGAGTTGTGGAGGTAAGGCTGAGCGTGAAACGGATACTTTCGATACCTTTTTCGAATCGTCCTGGTACTACGCGCGGTTTACCTGTCCGGATGCGGATAGCATGCTGGATGAGCGTGCAAACTACTGGCTGCCTGTTGACCAGTATGTGGGTGGTATTGAGCATGCGGTGCTGCATCTATTATACGCACGCTTCTTCCATAAGCTGATGCGTGATGTGGGTCTGATCAGTAACAGTGATGAGCCTTTTTCACAGCTGTTAACACAGGGCATGGTATTAAAAGACGGTACCAAAATGTCCAAATCAAAAGGTAATACGGTTGACCCGCAAGGGCTGATTGATACCTATGGTGCAGATACCGTGCGCCTGTTCACCATGTTTGCGGCGCCACCGGAACAGTCGCTGGAATGGTCGGATTCAGGTGTGGATGGTGCATCGCGTTTTCTGAAACGCCTGTATCGGCTGATTCATGGTCATGTCACTTCAGGGGCTGCTGCAGTACTCGATAAAGCTGGCCTGAACGAAGAGCAGAAGGCATTGCGCCTGAAACTGCACCAGACGATTCAGAAAGTCAGTGATGATATCGGTCGCCGTTATACTTTCAATACAGCAATTGCTGCAATTATGGAGCTGACCAACGAGTTATCCAGGTCGGCAGATGAATCCGATAATGGTCGTGCCATAATGCAGGAAGCACTCGACGCCATGGTATTAATGCTGTCGCCGATCGTGCCGCATTTCAGTCATGCCATGTGGCAGGCGCTGGGTCATTCGACAACGGTGATTGATGAAAGCTGGCCCGTTGTTGATGAAGATGCACTGGTACAGGACAGCATAGAGTTAATCGTGCAGGTGAATGGAAAACTACGCAGTAAAATTCAGGTGCCTGCTGATGCGGATAAGGAAACCATTGAAACACTTGCGCAACAGGATAGCCATGTTAAAACACACACTGATGGAAAAACGGTGCGCAAGATTATTGTCGTGCCGGGACGACTGGTGAATATCGTTGCGAATTAATTCAATATTGCAGGCTCGAAACTTATTGTTTTCAATATCCGCTTATAAAAAGGCGAGCGTTTACCTTTGTGTATTATTTTTGCTGAATGTGAGTGGTTGTGGGTTCAAGTTGCGCGGTGCTTACCAGTTGCCTGAGGCTATGAATATTACTTATATTGAAGCGGTTTCAGATTCTGCACTGGTAAATGATATTAAACGCAATCTGCGTGGTAGTGGTGTTACCCTGGTTGAACATGTACGTCCTAATGTGGCCGTACTAAAAATACTTGGCCAGACACGTAGCAAGCGTGTTGTGTCTGTAGATGAGCGCGGACGTGCACGTGAATATACCCTGATATATACATTGCGTTTTAGTGTAAAAAATATTGAGTCATCTTTCTCAATCGAAGACGCATCAGTTAGCATCGAGCGAGATTTTATTTTTGATGTAGAAGATGTGCTGGGAAACAGCCGTGGAGAAGCGGAGCTTTATGAAGATATGCGCAATGACCTGGTGCGTATGCTGATGCTTAAATTGCAGAGCAGGGTTGCCGGGTGAAGGTCAGGCCTGAACAGCTCGAACGTCACCTGAGCGGTGATCTTGCAGACATTTATTTTGTCTGTGGAGATGAGCCTTTACAGGTAATGGAGTCTACCGATCGTATTCGTGCAGAGGCGCGTAAACGGGAGTACACGGAACGTGAAGTAATGGATGTGGATGCACAGTTCGACTGGAATCTTCTGCTGGATGCCGGAAACAGCCTGTCTTTATTCGCAGAGAAAAGAATTATTGAACTGAGAATGCCATCCGGCAAGCCTGGAAAAAATGGATCGCAGGTGCTGCAACAATATGCACAGCGTCCTGCTGAAGATGCAATACTGATTGTTAGTAGTGGCAAGCTGGACGGCAGTGCTAAAAATACCAAATGGTTTAAGACTATCGATCAGCAAGGTGTGGTCATTCAATGCTGGCCAGTTTCAGTTGATCAGCTGCCTGGCTGGATACAGCAGCGATTACAGTCCAGAGGGATTCATGCTGATAGTGAAGCAGTACAGTTACTCGCTGATAGAGTTGAGGGTAATTTACTTGCTGCATCGCAGGAAGTTGATAAGCTGTTTCTGCTTTTTGGCGCAGGCAAACTAAGTTTCGAACAGGCTGCCTCAGCAGTTGCTGATAGCGCACGTTATAATATATACGATCTGGTTGACAGTGCCCTGTCTGGTGATGTTGCGCGTACTGCACGTATTATCAGTGGTTTGAAAAGTGAAGGTGTTGAGCCTGTACTGATGCTATGGGCGCTAAGCCGCGAAATCAGGCAGCTTGCAAAAATAGCCGAAGCCAGGATTTCAGTTGATGCGGCAATGGCGCAGTTTCGCGTATGGGATAATCGCAAGCCGTTGTTGCGAAAAGCGCTGGCACGTCATAAGCCTCCACGTTGGAAGCTTTTCCTGAAGCGTTGCGCCAGAATAGATAAGGTTATTAAAGGTGTTGAAGATGGTCGTGCCTGGGATGAATTGCTTATGCTTAGCACACAGATTGCACAGTAATTCTGCTGTGATAGCCGATCATATATAAAAATTTGATATAGAGCCTGTGTACTTTGTTAATAAATGTTAAAAGTGTTCTCAATATGCTGTGTAAAAAACATTTATTGCTCTAACATGCATCAGTCTCTAGTTTTATAAATAGAAAATAATAGAGAAGCGGATTAATTATGAAAAAATATCACGTTTATGGCGTAGGTAATGCACTGGTCGATATGGAATTCGAAGTAGAGGATGAATTCTTCAGGACATATGGTATCGATAAGGGCGTGATGACTCTGGTAGATGAAGGCAGACAGCATGAGCTGATGACACATCTGGATGCATTTGATGGAAAGAAAGCGTCTGGTGGATCTGCTGCAAATACAATTATTGCGAATAGTTATTTCGGTGGTAAGTCATTTTATTCCTGTAAGGTTGCGAATGATGAGCTCGGTGATTTTTATGTAAAGGATTTACTGGCAGCAGGTGTCGACAGTAATGTCGGTGATGGACGAAAAGAAGGTATTACAGGTAAGTGCCTGGTAATGGTTACACCGGATGCAGAACGCACCATGAATACCTATCTGGGTATTACGGAAACCTTTTCGATTGATGAGATACATGAGTCGGCGATGCTTGATTCAGAATATCTCTATATAGAGGGTTATCTTGTTACTTCAGAGACTGGCCGTCATGCTGCCATAGAGTGCCGTAAACTCGCAGAAAAACATGGTGTTAAAACAGCGCTGACTTTTTCAGATCCGGCGATGGTGCAGTTTTTTAAAGATGGCCTGAAAGAGATGATAGGTAATAAGGTAGACCTGTTATTCTGTAATGAAGCAGAGGCACTTAGCTGGGCAGAAACTGATAATCTGGAAACGGCAATTGAGGCGATTAAACAGGTTGCCAGTACATTTGCAATTACCCGTGGTTCTGAGGGAGCGCTTGTGTATGATGGTCAGCACATTATAGAAATTTCATCTCATAAAATTAAGGCTGTCGATTCGAATGGTGCGGGTGATATGTTCGCCGGCGCATTCCTCTATGGCATTACTCATGGGCATTCGTTTTATGAGGCAGGTAATATCGCCAGTCTGGCAGCTGCCAGGGTCGTTAGTCAGTTTGGTCCAAGGCTGTCCGCTGATGAGCACCGTGAAATACTGCAACTGGTTTTGAGTTAACCTGGTAAAGGTTGATTTGCCCTGAATAGCCATTGAAAATGGTAAAACAGGGTCAATATCGCCAAATTTTAGTTAAAATAATGACAATTTTGCATATAAGCGGGTTATTACGGTTGGCAAAAGCTAAAATAACGCTATTATTTTTAATGATGCACATAATATATCCACTATATCTGCCATAGTTAATAATATGATGGCTTTATCGGACATGTTTCCGAACAGGGTGAATTCAGGTGACAAAGGAACAACGTAAGTATCCGCGGCGCGAACTGCATATCGAAGTCGAGCTTGGCTTTCCCTCTGGAGAGAAGCAGATCGTAAGAACCCGTGATGTCAGTGAGGGCGGTGTTTTTCTTGTGCTCGACAAACTCAGGCGCCCGATTATCGGCGAGGTGGTTACTGTCAAAATCTGTGATAACGGGCAGCATAAAGAAATGGTTTTTCCTAGTAACGATGCTGTTGTGGTTCGTCAGGAAGAAGGCGGCATAGGGCTGGCCTTTATTGAACTCGATTTTGCGGATGACTTCTAGTAATTCATCACTCAGGCAATTTATTACTCAGGCACAATAAATGACTACATACATTAATAACATTACATGCATGGAAATGGGGACGGCTTCTGGTGAGTGATTTTGATACAGACAAACCGAATGGTGATGCAGTTGAAGAAAAGCCTCGATACTATGTAGAGCTGGTTGACCAGATACTCACCGAGCTGGAAGATTTTTTTGCCACTCATCTTGAAGACATGTTCAAGAAAGCGGATGACTATCTGTTTAATTCTGCCCAGAATGCGGCCAATATCGCCGAGCAGAATAAAATGTTCGAAGCAATGAACGCACTTCGGGCTGAAAAACAGCCACTTCAGAAAGGCTACATCGATGAGCTGAGCTTTTATCTGCAGCCAGTATCTGAACTGGATAAGCTACCAGAGAAGAAACAGGCGAAGAAACCCGCCTCTCTCGGACTGGTCGAAAATACCGAGATGGATGAGCGTGTTACCCTGAATGGAATTAGCAGCAAGGCCATGGATGCTAATTCGGAATCGATCGGCTTCCTTATTAAACGACTGAAAGAGCTCAGCCTGTACAATGATCATATTTTCCACGGTGAGGCAATGGAGCCGAAACGCCTGTGTGAAGCGATGCACGAGGCCGTTGCAAAAACTGAATTAACGACTGATCAGCGCTTAACGGTTTACCAGTTTTTTAATCAGGTGCTAATCAAGGATCTGGGAAAACTATATGATTTGCTGAATGATCTATTGATAGAAAACGGCATTTTGCCGGAAATAGAATTTAATATGGATCTGCCCCACTATGATCATGAATCGTATGACGAGGGTGCAGGTGACGATGCCGCAGGTGAAGAGCAGCAGGCGCCTCCTCCGGTTCCACCGGGTAGTAGGCGTGCCTTTGGTAGCGGTATTTCCGGTGCGGGTCGAGGATATGCGCCTCCAGCTTCGGGAGGAGCCCCGATGGGAGGAGCCCCGATGGGAGGAGCCCCAATGGGAGGAGCCCCAATGGGAGGAGCCCCAATGGGAGGAGCCCCAATGGGAGGAGCCCCAATGGGAGGAGCCTCTTCAGGTGGTGGCGGAGGAGCAGCTCCACGAAGGGCATTCGGAAGTGGAATGCACAGTTTTTCCCAGGCACCACAACCTTACAACCCGAATGCGGGTGGTGGTGATGTGGCTGGCAGTGAAGTTGCTACAGGACCTGCCGGGCAGTCATATTCAGCAGGTGTTCCGGTAGGGCAGGTACGTGAGAGTATCCAGAATTTTGTCGGTGGCAGTCATGCGGACACCGCTTTCCAGGGTAATGATTCCTACTATTCCCATCAGCAGGTAATGACAGCGCTGACCGGATTGCAGGAGGCGCCGGAAGATTTCAGCCAGACTCCACTGGTATTCGATGCAAACCAGATCAAGAAGGCTGTTCTTTCCAGTATTGGTGAGTCCGAAGGTGGAGCGGTTACCAAAGCTGTTCATCAGGTATCTGAAAAGACGATCGACTTCATCAAGTTGATCTTTGATGCCATTATCGATGAAGAAAGTATCACCGATGAAATTAAAACCCTGTTGCTGAGTTTGCAGATACCGGTGATAAAGGCCGCTATGCTGGACTCCGAGTTCTTCATAGATGACCAGCACCCTGCTCGTCAGTTACTGGATAAGATCGCAGAAGCAGGCGTCGGGGTTTGTGAACACACTGATCCCGTCTATGTTGAAATTGAAAAAGTCGTTCGCAAACTGCTGAGTGACTACGATGAAGATATTATTGCTTTTACCGTTGCGCTGGATGAGCTTAAGGAGCTAACTGAAGAGATTTACCGTAAGGCCAGGGAAACCGAAGCCAAATCACAGAAAGCGGTGAAAATGTCACATGCCAAGAGCATTGTGCTGCAGGAAATACGCAAGATTACAATTGGTAAGGAACTGCCACTGGGAATACGCACACTGGTGTTGAAAGTGTGGCCCAGCATGATGTTCAACCATTATATGGCCCATGGTAAGGCTAATGATGAGTGGGTAGAGCTGCTGATGATCCTGCAGAAAATTATCGAGAGTGTTCAGCCCCTGAATACTGTACAGGAACTGGAAGAGCTTGGGGTAAGCTATAACGATATTCTTGAGGCTGCAAAAAGCAAGCTGAATAAGTGTCGTAAGAACAGAGAAATCATTGAAGATGTTCTCAAGCAGTTATCTGAAACTTACGAAGACTTAATGTCTACTCCAGATTTGCCGGATGAGAATGAGCCACAGCCAGACGCAGATATAGTAGAAAAAATAGCTGAGGTCGTTGCTGAGCCTGTTGATCAGGCTGAGGTTGTGCCTGAGCAGCCAGGTGAGGTCGCAGAAGCGGCTGCAGAATCGGTAACAGAGGAAGAGCCTGCCGGTGCAGATCATGAAGATATCTCTCTGGGTAGCGCTGAAGCCATGCAAGCCCCTGAGCCCGAAGAGCGTGATCCTGAGGTTGTCGCAAAAGAGAAGATTGCTATGCTCCCTGACGGTGTTTCACCGGGTTCCTGGTTTATAGTGTACAACGGTGAGGAAAAGCCGGTTCGCCGTCTGAAGCTTGCTGTTATTCTGGTGCAGGATGCCACTATGGTCTTTGTCGATCATTTGGGTAATGTGGTTATTGAGAAAGATGCCGAAGAGTTTGCAGGTGAAATCGATAAGGGACTGTCAGGCATGATAATGCAGCATTCTGTATTTGATCATGCACTACACAGTGCACTGGAAGCGATTGATCGTTAGTTCAGGCCAGTCTGTCATTGCTGCTCCGGTTTTGCCGGAATGCAATGGCAGCGCATAAATCAACTCGGATATTTCATAGTCATAGACAGATCTTTATGTCTTCCCCCTTCGTTAAGCATGTTGTCACTTACTAGAAGCCTGTGTTTTTAGTCAGTCTATGGCAAAATAACCGATTAACCGTGATTACTTATATACAATGAAAGAATATATGCAACAACTCGGGCAGCAGGCACGTGCTGCCTCGATTGAAATGTCGCGAGCCGATTCGGCTGCTAAAAACCGTGCGTTACTGGCGATGGCCGATGCCATTGATGCCGATGCGGAAACACTCAAAATTGAGAATCAGAAAGATCTGCAGGCGGGCCGCGAGAATGGCCTGGATGAGGCCATGCTTGATCGACTGGAGTTGAATGATGCACGTATCGCAGGCATGTCAGAAGGTCTCCGGCAGGTAGCGGCGTTACCCGATCCAGTTGGTGAAATCAGTGATATGGCCTATCGCCCATCCGGCATACAGCTGGGAAAGATGCGTGTTCCCCTGGGTGTGATCGGTATAATTTATGAGTCACGTCCCAATGTGACTGCTGATGCGGCAGCGCTCTGTCTAAAATCCGGCAATGCAACCATACTTCGGGGAGGCTCGGAGGCGATCCACTCGAATAAAGCAGTAGCCAGGTGCATTCAGAAAGGACTGCTGGCCGCCGGCCTTCCGGTGCATGGTGTGCAGGTTGTTGAAACCACAGACCGTGCCGCAGTGGGTGAGCTGATTACCTCCAGTGAGTCGGTCGATGTGATCATACCTCGTGGTGGTAAAGGCCTGATTGAGCGAATTAGTAAAGAAGCTACCGTGCCGGTGATCAAACACCTGGATGGTATCTGCCATGTATATATTGATGCTGAAGCGGATTTGCAGAAGGCCAGTGATATTGCCTTTAATGCCAAAACGCACCGCTATGGCGTGTGTAATGCAATGGAGACGTTACTGGTGCATTCAGCAGTTGCCAGCCAGTGTCTGCCTGAACTGGCACAGCGTTTCGAGGATAAGGGAGTAGAGCTGCGAGGCTGTGAGCGAACGCGAGATATTATCGAATGTAATGTTGCAACAGAAGAGGACTGGGATACCGAGTACCTGGCGGCTATTCTGTCTATTCGTATAGTGGATGACATCGACCAGGCAATCGCGCATATCAACACACATGGTTCGCATCATACTGATTCAATTATTACCGAGAACTACAGCCTGGCTCGTCGCTTCCTCAGGGAAGTCGATTCAAGTTCGGTTATGGTGAATGCCTCTACCCGCTTTGCTGATGGCTTTGAATACGGGCTGGGCGCAGAAATCGGCATCAGTACTGACAAGCTGCATGCTCGAGGCCCGGTAGGACTGGAAGGGCTTACTACGCTTAAATATATCGTGCTGGGTGATGGCCAGATACGTGAATAAAGCCTGTCACTGGTACAGCCAGGCAGGGCAGAATGCATGGCAAAACTGACAGGCATACTTGGCGGAACATTTGACCCGATTCATTTTGGGCATCTACGGCCAGCGCTGGATGTTATGCAGCAGCTGGATCTCGATGAAGTACGTTTTATCCCTAATCGATTGCCACCTCACCGTGAGCCTCCGTTGCTCACGGATGTGCAGCGGCTGGAGCTGGTGCAACTGGCGATATCCAGTACCCCGGGTTTTCTGCTGGATGACAGGGAGATGCGGCGTGAAGGCCCGTCTTATATGGTGGACACCCTTGCAAGCCTGAAGGCTGAACTGGACGACACTCATCTTTGCCTGATCATGGGGATGGATGCCTTTAATGGATTCCAACAGTGGCACCGATGGCAGGCTATACTTGAATTATGTCATTTAATTGTAACCACACGCCCGGGTAGCGGGATGTCTGAAGCCATCCATAGCTCCCCTTTGAAAGAGCAAATTAGCGAGGATTCAGGCTGCCTTTCCCAAACACCCGCAGGGCAAATCCTGTTACAATCTGTTACACAACTGGATATTTCCGCAAGTCAGATACGCGCCTGCCTGCAGGCAGGACAGAGCATCCAGTTCCTTTTACCCGAAGTGCTTAGAGAGAAACTTGAAAAAGCCTATGCAAGATAATGCAAGCCCGGCAGCTGATGCCTTAAGACAACTGGTTTTAACCGCCATCGACGACATGAAAGGTGAAGACGTGGTTGAGCTCAATGTAAGAGATAAAACCAGCGTTACCGATTTACTGATCATAGTTAGCGGCACCTCCAGTCGTCATGTCAAATCGATTGCTTCGCACATTGCGGCTGAGGCTAAAAAGAGCGGCAGCATGCCACTGGGGGTAGAAGGTGAAGAGCAGGGCGAATGGGTACTTGTCGACCTGGGTGACCTGGTCGTGCATGTGATGCAGCCCCAGGTCAGGCAGTTTTATGACCTTGAAAAGCTCTGGAGCTTTGATGAGTCTGATGGTGCTGTAGTGCGCTCAAGCTAGTTTTCGGGTGTCCTGATGCGCATACAGATACTGGCAGTAGGGCAGAAAATGCCAGACTGGATCGAGAAAGGTTATAAGGAATATGCGCAGCGCATGCCTGCAGAGGCAAAGCTGGAGCTAAAGGAAATAGCCCCGGGCAAGCGTGGTAAAAATGCCGATATCAGCCGTATTGTCGAGGACGAATGTGAGCGAATACAAGCGGCTATCCCTAGGTCATCTCATATTGTTGTGCTGGATGTGGAGGGGCGTTCATACAGTACGGAGCAACTGGCTCAGAGAATGAATGACTGGATGCATAGTGGCCAGGATATCTGTTTGCTGGTAGGTGGCCCTGAAGGACTCTCGGAACAATGCAGATCACTGGCCCAGGAAAAGTGGTCATTATCAGCACTTACTTTTCCCCATCCACTGGTGCGTGTGATACTCGCAGAACAATTATACAGAGCATGGTCCGTATTACGAAATCATCCCTACCATAGGGCGTGAGCGCCAGTAACTGTGGACAGGAAAATAAAGATTAATCAATGTCAGCTGATAACCATAACATACACCCACTCATCACTCTGGCATCTGCATCACCCCGTCGACAAGAACTCCTGCAACAGATAGCTGTCACTTATGAAGTGCTTCCGGTGGATATCGATGAATCTCATCAGCCGGGAGAAACAGCCGAGCAGTTTGTTACTCGACTGGCAATGGAAAAAGCAGAAGCAGGTTACCAGATACAGCCTGTAAGGCCCGCATTAGGTGCAGATACGATTGTCGTGCTCGACGGGCAAATACTTGGCAAGCCTGTAGATTATGAAATGGCTGTAAAAATGTTAGGTATGCTGTCTGGACGGAAACACCAGGTGATGACAGCCATAGCCTTGTGTACCGCTTCATCTAAACTGTCACTGCTGAATGTGTCAGAGGTTGAATTTGCGCAATTAAATACACAGCAAATTAAGTCATACTGTGAAACAGAAGAGCCATTCGATAAGGCTGGTGCTTATGGCATACAGGGTACAGCAGCACAGTTTATTCGGCATATCAGTGGCAGCTATTCATCGATAATGGGACTGCCATTATTCGAAGTTGCACAATTATTGCGGCAGGCAGGTATAGATATCCTGCCGTACAATTACAGTAAATAATTAGAAGCCAAACGGATGAGTAAAGAAATACTGATTAATGTCACACCCCAGGAAACACGAGTCGCCATTCTTGAGAATGGAGTGTTGCAGGAAGTGTATATTGAAAGAAGCCGCAGTAAGGGGCTAGTCGGAAATATTTATAAAGGACGTGTGTGTCGAGTGCTTCCGGGCATGGAAGCAGCATTTGTTGAAGTGGGAATGGAACGAGCGGCGTTTTTGCACGTGTCAGACATTGCGCTAGGAAATAGTGATAATGGTAATAAACCGAGTATCTCTCATTTGCTTAGTGAGGGTCAGGATGTTCTGGTTCAGGTGATAAAGGATCCGATAGGTACAAAAGGCGCACGCCTGACGGCGCATATAACAATACCATCGCGCTATCTTGTATTTATGCCAAATTCAGCGAACGTTGGTGTGTCATCGAGAATTGAAGATGAAGCTGAGCGTGAACGTTTACGTGGTATGTTGATGGAGCAGCGTGATCTGCTTGGTGAGTCTGGCTACATAATTCGTACTGCCGCTGAAACCGCTACTCCTGAGTCAATGGTGCAGGATATTCTTTTCCTCAACAAGTTATGGGGTTCAATCAGCGAGCAGGCCAGGGAAGTTAAAGCCGGAAATGTAATACATGAAGATCTATCTCTACCGATGCGTGTGCTGAGAGATATGATCGATGATGATCTGGAGAAAATACGCGTTGATTCGAGAGAAACCAGTCGAAAGATGCAGCGTTTTGCTGAAAAGTTATCACTGGAAGCTCAAAATAAAATTGAGCATTATCCAGGTGAGCGTCCAATATTTGATCTGTATGGTGTTGAAGATGAAATTCAGAAAGGACTGGACAGAAAAGCTCACCTGAAGTCAGGTGGATACCTGATCATCGATCAAACTGAAGCGATGACGACCATTGATGTAAATACAGGTGCATTCGTTGGTCATAGAAACCTCGAAGAAACAATATTTAAAACAAACCTGGAGGCGGCACAGGCAATTGCAAGGCAGTTACGCCTGAGAAACCTCGGGGGAATTATCATTATCGATTTTATCGATATGGTGGAAGAAGACCATCGTTCCCAGGTGTTAAGAGCGCTTGAGAAAGCTCTGGAGAAAGATCACGCAAGAACACAGGTGTGTGAGGTGTCATCACTTGGACTTGTTGAAATGACACGCAAGAGAACGCGCGAAAGTCTTGAGCATGTGTTATGTGAAACATGTCCTACTTGTGAAGGTAAAGGATATGTGAAGAGTGCTGAGACTGTCTGCTTCGAAGTGTTCCGCGAAATCTTACGTGAAGCGAGGCAGTTTGATGCAAAGCAGTTACTGGTATTAGCCGCACAGGAGGTGATAGATTTGCTGGTGGATGAGGAGTCCAGTAGCCTGGCTGAGCTAGAGGACTTTATTGGAGTACCAATCAAACTACAGGTTGAGTCTTTGTATACTCAAGAGCAGTTTGATGTGGTTATTATGTAATTACATACCGAGTCGAATAAATATTGTCTATTCAGTTACCCAAAAAACGTAAAGCCTTGACGCTGAGGCGCGTAAAAAACTGGGTGCTTAGTATACTCGGCCTGAGTATTATTTTTCTTGCAATCAGCTTTACTGGCATTCGAATAGCGATTAAATACGTACCAGATTACAGGGAGTCAATACAGCAAACTATATCTGAACAGCTAGACATTCAACTGGAAGTTGAAGTGATTGATGCGGAAATCTACTGGCTGGTGCCTAGATTAAATCTTATCAATGTAGATATCTATGATAAAGAAAAGAAAAAGCTTCTAATACATGCTAATGAAATAGATTTGAGCATGGACTGGGTTGATACGATTAAAACCGGTATACCAGCAATTAATGAAGTAACACTTGACGGCTTGAATCTGCAGATAGGCGTCAATAATAAATCTCAGCTTATCGTGCAGGATTTTGTCGTTAATGAAAATATAGACGATGCATTGGGTTCTGCAGATCAGGCAACTGAAATGATGTCGTTACCAATCAGTGATGAGCTTAAATACCTGATTAATAATCTTAATTTTAAAGTTCTAAATAGTAATATCCGACTATTTAATGATAAAAATAAAAAATACAACAAGCAGCTGAATAACTTCAATCTGAGCTTGCTTAATAGTGGTGAAGAACACGTTTTTGAAGTGAAAGCTGATTTGCCTGAAAAGTATGGCAAGGATGCTCATTTTATAGTTAAGCTGGAAGGTGATCTGTTTGACTATAAGCAATTGACTGGCAGATTATATTCAGCAGTTAAAAATATACAGGTTGAACACTGGATGAATGACTACTGGAAAGGGTCCGCAGTCGCGGTTAATGCAGCTGTGGATGCGGAGTTCTGGCTTGAGTGGGAATCAATGCAGTTAATAGAAGCTCAGAGTAAATTTCAGTTTGATAATGTCGATATGCACTATCTGGACGCGGAAGTTAAGTCAAGAAAATTACAGAATCTTAAAGGCAGTATAAAGTGGCAGCGTGAAAGTGATGGCTGGAAGGTAGATATAAGAGATCTTGAGTCAACACGTGAAGGCATTGCTAGTTCAGGAAAAACTGCGGCTACTGTATCGTATTTTCATGAGAATAAGCTAATAAAATTGCAGGCTGATTATTTACGCATAGAAAGTCTGGCTTACTTGTCAGGGATGCTATTTAGTGCAGATGAAACTCAGGTTAAATGGGTGGAGTTGCTGGATAAACATGCTCCTGCTGGTGATTTATATAATTCGGATATTGAGTTATCTCTTGATGAACCAGAAAAAATAAAAATTAATACCGAGTTTGAAAAGTTAGGGTTTAATTTGCCTGATACAGAGCCATCAAAAATAAAAAATCTCAGGGGTTCAGTTATTTACTATGGAAATGAAACATGGCTGGCATTTGATTCAAATAAATCGACTCTGGAATTCAAGGATTTATTTAGAAATTCTATAGAATTAACGCGACTCGCTGGAGTGCTGAGGTTGTCATATATTGAAAGTGCTCTTAATATAAAATCAAGCTCGCTTGAGATTTCTACTAAACATATACAGACTGAAAGTCGTTTGCTAATCAATGTCGAAGAAAATAATGTTTTCATGGATCTTACAAGTTACTATAGTCGAGGTGATATTTCTGCGGTTGGGAACTATCTGCCTGTAGGTATAATGAGTGATGGTCTTGTGGAGTGGCTTGATGATGGTATTCGCTCGGGGACCATTACTGATGGAGGGTATATATTTCATGGCAATCTGAAGGATTTTCCCTTCAAGGGAAACGAAGGTGTTTCTCTTGTGAATGCATTTGTGGAGAATGCTAATCTTCTGTATCTGGATAAGTGGCCAGATATAAAAAATATGTCAGCTGATCTGCGATTCGAAAATGCCTCTATGGATATCAGTGTTTCTGATGGCTATATTTACGAGTCACGGATTAAAAATGCAAACGCATCAATAGCCAGTTTTTTTTCTCCCGTATTAGATGTTCAGGGAAATATAAATACTGAGCTGAAAGATATTAAATCCTATATCAGGAATAGCGGTTTGCGTAATAAAGTACCTGGCTATGTAAATAATATCGAGCTATCTGGGTATGGAGATCTCGGCCTTGAGCTGTTTATCCCTCTTGATCATGGAACAACGGAATGGGGTGGTACACTTGAGCTAGAAAATGGTGCACTTCTACTTAAAAAAGAAAATTATCAATTTACCGAAATGCAAGGTCATGTTCGATTCGCAGATGCTTATTTTGAAATTCCAGAAATGCGCATGAAGCTCATAGATGATTCGCTCGTTGTTGGTTTGTCGACTCGTAAGGAGGGTGAGTTAACTATATATCGATTTACGGCTGATGGTTATATTGAATCGAAGAGCCTGCTGTCGCCATTGCCTGACTATAAAAATTATCTGCGTGGGAAAGCTAGCTGGAATTTTGATATGGAATTATACTCCTCAGGCAAAGCACATGACCTGGCAATGAATATAAAAGTCGAATCTGATTTGCACGGAGTGTCTTCAGTGTTTCCAGGGGTGCTGGCAAAAAACTCTGATGAATATATGCCAATGCAATTTACTATGCAGTTATATAGTAATTCGAACATGAAATATGACCTGAATCTTGCTTCTAATCGACATGTGTCGCTACATGAATTCTCACATAACTGGCTACTAACTGCAGATACGCCATCTGTAAAAGGCGTTGTTAATATCAGTAAAGACAAAAACAAAGGCAATCCAGTAAAAATAGATCTGGAGCATTTCAATATAAACGAGTTTTTCAAGGTGAAAGCCAGGGGTATGCAGCCGGTTGATTCGGTTGTTTTGCCTGAAACGATACCGCCTATGGATATAGAGGTGCATCAGCTGGTCTGGAATGATTTTATTTTTAACCAGGCTAATGCAAAAACCAGGCGCTCAAAAACAGGTATGATAATTGATGACTTTAGCCTTGTGGCTAATGATTATAAGGTGAAGGGAAAGGGGCAATGGCTCAGTAGCTGGAATAGAAAGCAGAGCACATTGATAGATGCTGAAATAGATATATCAGATCTTGGTAGTGCTTTGAAACAGATAAAACTGAGTGAAGGTTTTGAGCAGGCTGATGGTCATGCGAAACTCCACTGGAAGTGGCCAGATGCGCCCCATAAATTTAACTGGAAAAACCTCCAGGGTAAGGCAGATGTGCGCCTTAATGAAGGTACAATAACCGAAATAGATGCGGGAGCAGGAAGAATGCTGGGTATCTTCAGTTTGCAGACACTACTGTCCCTCGACTTTGCAGACCAATTATCAAGTGGCTTTACATTTGATTCAGCGGGAGGTCGATTTTCTTTTGCAAAAGGAAATGCAAATACTGATGATTTCGAAATAGAAAGCAAGGTTGCTGACATGTACTTTAAAGGGTATATAGATATCGAAAGCAGGCAGGTTAATCAAACCATGCGTGTTCGGCCCCATTTAAGCTCAACTATGACATTGGGAAGTGCAGTAGTAGCTGGGCCAACTGTTGGTGGGCTGGTGTACCTTTTTCAGAAAATTTTTGACCCTGACAGCCTCTCAGAATATGAGTATTCTGTGAAGGGACCGATTAACGATCCACAGGTTACGTTAATATCAGCACCAACCGATGATCAGGTGCAGGAAGATGTGTTTGGTGATGATGAATAAGGCGAAAAATAATATATTATTACTGGCGTCACTTCTGGTCGCTATAAATTCTTTTGCGCAAGCAAATAGTGTAGTATTGACACATGATGTATGGGAAATGCCACGTCATGGTGAGGCCTTGCTAAAGATAACTGAACTATCAGGTATAGTACAGCAATGGCAGTCTAGCTCCAGTAAGGCTATTGAATTGAGGTATCCTGGTGGTGAAGAAGGTGAGCTCTGGGTTGAAGAATTGAAAGACTGGCTGGTATCACTTGGAGTGCCATCCAGTAAAATACATATATCGCCAGGTAGTGATGCGAAAGATGTAATTAACATAAGTTTAATAGAGGTTGTGAGAAATCAATGAGTAAAGTTGCTGCTATTCAGATGACTTCGGGTCCAAATGTTCAGGCTAATCTTGATGAGGCTGCAAAATTGATCGCGCAGGCAGCTTCACAGGGCGCTGAACTAATAGTGCTTCCTGAAAATTTTTCGCAGATGCCAATGACTGAACTAGAGAGAGTTGGTAATGCCGAAAAGCCGGGTGATGGCCTCGTGCAAAACTTTCTATCGACTCAGGCGGCAAAGCATAAAACCTGGATAGTGGGTGGAACTATACCTATACGGAGTGATGATAAGGCAAAAGCATATTCAAGCAGTCTTGTCTATGATGCTGATGGTAAGCAGGTTGCACGTTATAATAAGATACATATGTTTGATGTGCTTATAGAAGAACAGAATGAAACTTATAATGAATCCGCGACCACTGTTGCTGGTGACGAGCCAATCGTTATAGATACGCCTTTCGGTAAGCTTGGTCTGAGTGTTTGCTATGACTTACGCTTTCCAGAATTATTTAGAACCATGGTAGATATGGGGATGGAAATCTGTGTGATTCCATCCGCATTTACAGCCTTTACCGGACAATCTCACTGGGAGCCTCTGATCAGGGCCAGAGCTATAGAAAACCAGTGTTTTGTGATAGCCGCAGCTCAGGGTGGATATCATGTAAATAATCGTCAGACTTACGGTCATAGTATGATTGTTAATCCATGGGGTAATATTCTTGGTAGTGTCGGTACAGGGGCAGGTGTTGTGATTACAGAAATTGACAAGTCTGTACTGGAAACGACGCGTAAGAACTTCCAGGTCCTGCAGCATCGTCGGTTAAACTGCAAGATTAGCTAATTTGAAGCAGGATTCCGTTGGTATCAATGATGTGTGATTTTGTGAGTTATATCAAGAATTGATGTCGAGCCTAAAGCTGGCTATTGATATTTTGTTCTAATCAGAGCAGTTTATATTCAGTGTGCTTATGATTGAAGAAAGTGTCTATTACATAATTAGCATAGAATAACAACTACAAGATGTGTCCTTCTGAAATGGAATTCACAATACAGCTTTTGTTACGTTCTTTAATTGTGCGTTCTCTGTTAAATATATGAGCATCGCACTATTATAACGACCTTGTCATAATTGCAAGAGATAATTGGTAATATTGGCCCGTTTGAATGGGCTGCTTAGCTTAGGTCTTTGTTGAATACATAATCAGAGTATAGATTTTGAATGCGTTAAATAAAAAAGAAGTTCTAAAATATTATTTTCTTTCCATGCTCTTTTTATTGCTTGTGGGGTGCTCGTCGGCCGTTAAAAAAGAAGTTGTCCCTGAAAAGACTGTTATTAAAAAAATTGAGACGGTAGTTGTAGAGCCTGAAGTTGAGATTGTGCAGAAGCAGGGCGTTATAATTTTAATGAGCAGTTCTGCAGGCGCTTATCAGGAGATTGCAGACAGGTTGTCGAGTCATTTTGGTGAAGATGCTACACAGATAGTGATGTCTTCTCGATCAGCTGAAAATAAATCAATCCTGAAAGATATTAACCAGTCTGATAGAGCACAGGTGGTGGCGCTAGGTTTAAGGGCTGCTCGTCTGGTAAAGGGTATCGATAAACAGGTGGTTTTTTCCCAGATCGTAAATTATAACGACTATGGGTTGCTCTCAGATAATATGAAGGGTGTATGTGCCTTGCCATCCCCCGAAAAGCTATTTAAGGATTGGCGTGCAATCTCACCCGGTCTTAATAAGGTGTCTATTGTGGCCGGTAAAAGGCTAAATCAATTTATTAATAGAGCAAAAAAAGCAGCCTCGGCAGAAGGCATAGAGCTAATTATTGAACAGGTCAGGACAGATAAAGAATTTATTTATAAGAGTAAGAATATGAAACTTGATATCCAGGGACAATGGATAATTCCAGATAATCGTGTGTTAAGTAGTAAAGCCTTGAAAGAAGTTATGGCATATGCCTCCAGGCGTGGTAGAGAAATCGTAGTGTTTAGTCCCAAATTGCTGTCATTCGGTGGCCTGTTTTATGTTGCTCCGGATAATAACGCGATTGCTGAAGGTATTATAGATCGGCTGGAACAGTCTTTAAATGAGGTGGTTATTCCAGGAGAGGATATTTATCCAGTGATGGAACATAAAATGGGTATAAACCAGAAAATTGCTAAACAGCTTAACCTAAATATTCCGGGGAATTATAGAGAATATATTCATGGAGAATAACTCTAAAAAAGATGAAGCGAATCTGGATAAAGGTTGGGAAAGTGCGCAAACTTTACGTCGCAACCTGAAATCAGGTGTGCGAAATGAACCTGGTAAACAGCAGGATAAAAAGGGGTTTTTAGGAAGGCTCAGGCAAGTATCTCTATTCTCAAGAAGAAAGAGCAGGAGTCTTGTGAGTAGAATGATCTGGCTGTTGATGATATGGAGTGTTGTTGTTTATATGCTAGGAGTGGCAGGGTTATGGTGGAGTTCCAGTAAGGTCATTGAAGATAATTTTTCACAGCAGGCAACTGACTGGGTGAAAAAACTTGATGAAATGGGTACGCCACTTTATGCGGCAAATGATGACGAGTTATTTCATACGATAGAAGAGCATGTGCGTCGCTTCCCCGAGATATCATATCTACGTTATTATGAGTCATCAAAAAATTCCATTATTGCTGAATATCGTTCGGATTCTATCTCAGAATTAGAGCCTGGTGATGAGTCACTTTTACCACTTCTGTCACCTGCACTTATTGAGGCTTTACGCCTGAGTATTGATTCAGGGCAGCCTCTGTTTATCGAAACTGCCAGTGAGGGACTCTCACTGGTGCAGGTGGCAGCACCCATTGTAACCCGCTCTATTCGTCACGATAGCATGATGGATTTCGATCTCAATGAAACGCAGCAGGAAACATATAAGATAATTGGTTTTATCGAGCTCGGACTCGACTTTAGTCATTATCATAACAAGCTGATAGAAAATATATTTGCTGGTAGTGTAGCGGTTGCAATATTACTGGCAGTCGCAGCCATTTTTGGTCGCATCATTATAAAACGATCATTAAGTCCTTTAACGAATATGAAGAAGCCATTAGAGCAGCTGGCAAAAGGCATGATTGATGTGCGAGTTGAAGGTGAGGGTGACGAAGAAATAGTGGCCATTGCTAATGCACTTAATACCACCATTAAATCATTGAAGAGTCGTGATGAAGAGTTACGGCAGCTAGCTAATTATGATTCTCTTACGGGGTTACTGAATAAACATAATTTCAATATTCAGCTAAGGCAGGAGATCCAGCGAACTGTTCTTGAAAGTGATACCAGTGCCCTGTTGTTTATTGATCTGGATCAGTTCAAGCATGTTAATGATAATCTGGGGCATGCAGCAGGTGACAGGTTGTTGAAACAGGTTGCTGACCTGCTTAAGAACAGAATAAGAAATGATGATGTAATATCTCGGTTCGGCGGAGATGAATTTACAATTATTGCCAGATCGATTAAAGAGCGTGATGCGCGAATTATTGCAGAATCTATTCTCAGGGCAATGCAACAGTTTGTCTTTGTAGAAAATGGTCAGGCATTTAATATTTATTGCTCTATTGGAGTTGTGATAATTGAGGGCGATGATTTTACCGCCGAAGAGGTTTTCTCACAGGCTGATATGTCATGTTTTCATGCTAAATCCGAAGGCCGTAATCGTTATCATATGTTCGATCTGAGCGAACAGGAAGAGTTGCGTAAGAGTGCTGATATAAGCTGGTCAAAGCGTATTAGTGATGCAATTCAAAATGATTATTTCTGTTTGTTTTTTCAGCCTGTAGTATGTCTTGATGGTGATAAGTCAGAACACTATGAAGTGCTATTAAGAATGGTTATGGAAGATGAGGAAATTATTCATCCAAATGCATTCCTGCCCCCGGCTGAGCGTCTTGGTGTAGCTATTGATATTGACTACTGGGTTATTCGAAATGCATTGAGAAAGATTTCCGAACTTAAATCGGATGGTCGAGATGTCTACCTGTCGATTAATTTATCTGGACGTGTTTTTGATGCGCCTGATTTAATAGAGAAAATCCAGCGTTATATTAACCAGTATAATGTAGAAACTGATCATATTATTTTTGAAATAACCGAGCAGACAGCAGTACGACATATTGAAAAAGCAGCAGAAACAATTAATGAACTAGCTGCACTGGGATGCCGTTTTGCGCTGGATGATTTTGGTGTGGGCTTCAGTTCGTTTAATTACCTGAAGCATCTTCCGGTGGATTTTCTCAAGATCGATGGCGATTTCATTACCGATATGGTGCAGGATCCTGTTGACCAGGTGATGGTCCAGTCAATGATTCAGATTGCCAATACACTGAATAAAAAAACTATTGCTGAATATGTACAGGATGCGGCGACACTTGAAATGTTAAAGCGGTTCGGCGCTGATTATGTGCAGGGGTATTATCTTGGTAAGCCAGCCAGGGATATCAGCCGTAAGAATTACGATACGGTTCTTGAACGTATCGAAACCAATGTAGTTACTTTCTGATTATATTGCTGCTTTTTAATTAGGCAAGCTAACGCTTGCCACTGCCAGCCGCTTTCATTAACACCCAGTCCATTGTGCGTGTGCTGAGAACACGTTTAAGATAACCCATGATATAGGTTGGTTTGGTAACGTAATAACGTTCTTTTGGGCGCCCTGCTTCAAGCGCATGTAATACTTTTTCGTACACTGCTTCAGGGCCCAGGGTAAACGGTGCGGCCGGTCCTTCCTTATGCAGTCGTTCAAGCATGGATTCATAGTTTTCCCTGTGCACACTATTTTCAGCATTGATATATTTTTCGAATGCTTTAAGTGCATTTTTACGGAAATTACTGATAATTGGGCCGGGTTCCACCAGGCTTACATGGATACTGGTTCCCATCAGCTCCTGGCGTAGTGTGTCAGTTAATCCCTCCAGGGCAAACTTGCTGCTATTGTAGGCGCCTCGGTAGGGCATGGCGGCAAAACCCAGGATGGAGCTGTTCTGAATAATGCGTCCATAACCCTGTTTTCGCATAACGGGCAACACCATATTGGTGAGTTCCATTGTGCCAAACAGATTGGTTTCGAACTGGGCTCGAATAGCCTCCCGGCTCAGGTCTTCGACTGCACCAGGTAGCCCATAGGCGGCATTATTGAAAAGTGCATAGAGCTTGCCGTTGGTCATGTCGAGCAGCCGGATCATGGCATTTTTGATGCTAATCGAGTCATCCAGGTCTAGCTGCAGGCTTTTGAGGCCTGATTGTTTAAGTTTTTCAACATCTTCAGACTTACGCGCAGTTGCGTACACTTCATAGCCCCGAAGCTGTAACTGCTGTGCGCTGTACAGGCCAATGCCACTGGAGCAGCCGGTGATTAAAACGGATTTTTGTGTCTTCAAAACGTGCCCTTTGCTTTTATTATGATGAATTCGCCTGTCAGTCAGTCGTAAAAACGCATGAGTGATTTGGCAGCAGCCTCGCGGGGCATTATAATACCGGCCTTTTCGCCCTGTCGCACTGGAGAATTTCATGTGGCGGGCAGTAAACATAGATACCTTAACTCTGGATAACATTATGCGCAGTCATTACTGTGGTCAGGTAGATGAGAGCCTGGTCGATCAGGAAGTAGAATTATGTGGATGGGTCAACCGTCGCCGTGACCACGGGGGTGTGATTTTTGTCGACCTGCGTGACCGTGAAGGCCTGGTACAGGTGGTTTTTGACCCGGACAAGCCTGAAATGTTTGCGCTGGCCGAACGTATCCGTAATGAATATGTGCTGAAAGTTAAAGGC
>JBFHVK010000009.1:0-21673 GCA_041589615.1 Gammaproteobacteria bacterium
CATATCAGGAGGGTTAAATATGAAACAATCACTACAGCAGGGCTTTACCCTGGTGGAATTAATGATAGTCGTCGCCATACTCGGCATACTCACTATGCTAGCGATTCCTACGTATAATAATTACGTGAATACATCCTGTCTGTCGACAGCGGGCACAAACCTGCAGACTTTGCGGTCATTCCTGGAAAACTATAACATTGAAAATAACACCTATATCGCGGCCACACATACAGCCGGTGATACTACCAGCACCCTGAAGTCTGAACTGCACTGGGACCCTGATGATAATAATGAATTCACCTACCAGGTCGTTGCTGGCTCAACAGGTGACATCAAGGACTCATACAAAGTTACCGTTACAGGCGCGGGTGGCTGCCTGGCTGCAGGCTCTGTTTCTGATGGAAACTAGTTTTTTGCTGTTTTATCCCTCAAATTCTAATAAAACCTGTAACAATACTGGCTAAATGTTTGATTTCGGCTACAATTTTCGAGTATAAAGAGAGGGTCGGGTAATAATACCCGGCCTTAACGACAACTATTAGCCGAGCCTTAACTTTATGCCTCCTGACGCTAAACTCAGTGGTTTATCGAGACGTCTGGTACTAGACGGCCTGCTTGATGAAGAAACCGCGCTAAACGCACAGACAGACTCGAAGAAAGAAAAGCTCAATCTCAGCCAGTACCTTGTAGCTCGCAAACTCATCGCCGCTGACAAGCTGGCCACGATTGCCGCTAACGAATTCGGTATCCCTTTACTGGATCTTGACGCTATCGACCGCGAAGTCATCCCCAAGGATCTGGTCGATGAAAAGCTGATTAAGAAACACCAGGCTATTCCCGTATACAAGCGCGGCAACCGTCTCTATGTTGCTATTGCAGAGCCAACCAACCTGGTCGGTATCGACGAAATCAAGTTCCAGACCGGCGTTAATACTGAAGCCGTATTAGTCGAAGCTGATAAACTCACAAAATTCATCGAAGCAGCACTTGAAGCCAAAGATGACGGCATGGATGACATGCTGGACGATGATCTTGATGATGTTGATTTTGATGATACAGAAGCCGTTGCAGCGGATGAGGGACCTTCCGGCTCAGAAGCCGATGACACTCCAGTGGTACGCTTTGTTAATAAGGTTTTACTCGACGCAATTAAGAAAGGCGCTTCTGACATTCACTTCGAACCCTATGAAAAACGTTACCGGGTTCGTTTACGCATCGATGGTGTGTTACGTGAAGTGGCCTCTCCACCGGTTGCTATGGGTGGACGTCTATCGGCTCGTGTAAAGGTTATGTCACGTATGGACACAGCAGAACGTCGAGTTCCGCAGGATGGCCGTATCAAGATGCGCATATCCAAGAACAAGGCCATCGATTTTCGTGTAAACACCTGCCCGACACTGTTTGGTGAAAAAATTGTACTGCGTATTCTCGACCCTTCCAGTGCCAGCCTTGGCATCGACATGCTGGGTTATGAACCGGAACAGAAAGAGCGCTACCTGAATGCACTGGCTAATCCGTATGGCATGATACTGGTAACAGGCCCTACAGGCTCGGGTAAGACGGTATCACTATATACCGGACTGAATATCCTTAATACCGAAGACACTAATATATCAACGGCGGAAGATCCCGCTGAAATTAACCTGGAAGGCATCAACCAGGTTAACGTAAATGCAAAAGTCGGGCTGGATTTTGCTGCAGCCTTACGTGCCTTCCTGCGTCAGGATCCAGATGTCATCATGGTTGGTGAGATTCGTGACCTTGAAACAGCCGAGATTGCAATTAAAGCAGCACAGACCGGTCACATGGTTATGTCGACACTGCATACCAATGATGCACCACAGACATTATCACGACTGGTTAATATGGGTGTCCCGCCTTTCAATATTGCATCTGCAGTTAACCTGATAATCGCCCAGCGACTGGCCAGGCGATTATGCGAAAACTGTAAGGCAGAAGACAATATACCCAATGCCGCCCTGCTTGAAGAGGGCTTCACCCAGGCACAGATTGACAAGGGCATCACCCTCTATAAAGCTGTTGGCTGTGATATGTGTGATAAGGGTTATAAAGGACGTGTAGGTATCTATCAGGTACTACCTATTTCTGAAGAAATAGGCCGTATCATCATGCAGGGCGGAAACGCACTGGATATTGCAGATCAGGCAAAAAAAGAAGGTATCGCAGACTTGCGTGAATCTGGTTTAAAGAAGGCTAGTAGTGGCATCACCAGCCTTGAAGAAGTTAATCGAGTGACCAAGGATTAAACATGGCACAAAAGACAATACAAAAAAATAGCTTTTCCTGGGAAGGAAAAAATAAAGACGGTAAGATGATTAAAGGGGAGATCAGCGCATCCAGCCTTGATATGGCTAAAGCTGAGCTAAGAAAACAGGGTATTGTTCCTAAAAAATTAAAGAAAAAATCCGCAGGCCTGTTTGGTGGTGGTAAAGGCAAGCCCATTACCTCAGCTGATATTTCGGTATTCAGCCGGCAGATGGCCACTATGATGAAAGCCGGTGTGCCTCTGGTGCAGTCTTTTGATATTACGGCGGATGGCCATTCAAATAAAAGTATGTCGGACCTGATTTACGCGGTTAAAGCCGATGTGGAAGCCGGCGGCACTTTTGCTGATGCTATCTCCAAGCACCCTCTGTATTTCGATGACCTTTTTTGTAACCTGGTTGCAGCGGGTGAACAATCCGGTGCACTCGAAACATTACTCGAAAAGATTGCAACGTATAAGGAAAAAACTGAAGCCTTAAAAGCAAAAATCAAGAAAGCGCTTTTCTACCCTGTTTCGGTTTTAATCGTGGCCTTTATTGTTACTGCGATACTGCTGATTTTCGTTGTGCCTTCCTTCTCAAATATGTTTGCAGGCTTTGGTGCGGACCTGCCATCGTTCACCTTATTCGTAGTTAGCCTGTCCGACTTTATGGTTGCATGGTGGTATGTCATCTTCGGCGGCATTATTCTCGCAATTATGGGCTTTACTCAGGCATTTAAACGATCCAGAAAATTCAGGGATACGCTCGATAAGCTCTATCTGAAACTACCTGTGGTGAGTGCGCTGGTTAAAAACTCTTCTATCGCACGTTTCTCTCGTACCCTGGCAACTATGTTCGCCGCCGGTGTACCACTGGTAGAAGCAATGGATTCCGTAGCCGGTGCTGCGGGCAATAACGAATATGTGCAGGCCATACTGACATTACGCGATGATTTATCCAGCGGCCTTCAGCTACAGAGCAGCCTTCAGGCATTCCCTGAGCTATTCCCCAACATGGTTGTTCAGATGGTTTCCATCGGTGAAGAGTCCGGCGCACTTGATGACATGCTGGGTAAGGTAGCCGACTATTATGAAGCAGAGGTCGATAACTCGGTTGACGCATTAACCAGTCTGATGGAACCAGCGATTATGGTATTCCTTGCAATCGTCATTGGTGGTCTGGTTATAGCCATGTACCTGCCAATCTTCAAAATGGGCGAAGTTATCGGTGCTGGCTAATTTCATTAATGATATAAGCCAGGTATTCCAGCAGAATACCTGGCTTTTTTATATCTCGATTATTTTTGTCAGCCTGTCGGTTGGCAGCTTTCTCAATGTAGTTATTTACCGACTTCCACGTATGCTGGAAAACGAATGGCGCTCTGATTGCAGAAATTTTCTTGAACTGGATAAGCCAGATGAAATATCTTCAGAAGAGAAGCTCACTCTATCTACACCTTCATCCAGTTGCCCACACTGTGGTCATAAAATACGTGCCTGGGAAAACATTCCGGTAATAAGCTACCTGATCCTTGGCGGAAAGTGCTCTAACTGCAAGGCACACATATCATTTCAGTATCCTGCGATTGAAATAGTAACCGCATTGCTCTCGGTCTGTATTGCCTATGTCTATGGAGTTAGCTGGCATACATTTTTTGGACTATTCCTGACATGGTCTCTTGTTGCGCTTACAATGATTGATATTCAGAAACAGCTTCTACCGGACAATATTACTTTGCCCCTGCTCTGGGCAGGTCTCATCATTAATTCATCATCCATGTTTACCAGCCTTGAATCTGCCGTATTTGGCGCAATTGCCGGTTACCTGACATTATGGTCAATATATAAGCTGTTCAAGCTTATTACTGGTAAAGAAGGCATGGGCTATGGTGATTTTAAATTACTTGCAGCACTAGGAGCCTGGATGGGCTGGATGATGCTGCCACAGATCATTCTACTTTCGTCGCTAGTAGGTGCAACGATAGGCATCGCTATGATTTTTATTCGTCGTCATGATAGAAGTATACCGATTCCATTTGGCCCATACCTTGCCATCGCCGGCTGGATTGCATTTATCTGGGGACAGGACATCAACAGGCTATGGTTAAGCATATAGGTGACTATTATCCATGTTTACCGTAGCCCTTAGTGGTGGTATTGGCTGCGGTAAGACCACGGTCTGCGAGATCTTCGCTCAACAGGGTGTGTGCATTATTGATACAGATATAATTTCACGTAAGCTAGTAGAACCAGGACAGTCTTCACTACTTGAAATTACGCAACTGTTTGGTGAGCAGGTACTGAATGATAATGGCACACTAAATAGAAAAGCCCTTGCTTCCAGAATATTTACTGACAAGGATTTACGAGAACAACTCGAAGCCATTCTACATCCCCGTATACGACAAGATGTAAAGCAACAAATAAAACAGGCCAACTCGGATTACTGTATCGTTGCCATTCCCCTGCTTTTCGAAACTGGCCAGCAATCAGAATATGATCGCAGCCTGGTCATCGACTGCACTGAGCAGCAGCAGATTGACAGAACACGCAGCCGTGATAATCGCAGCCAGGATGAAATTCTCTCAATCATGAAATCTCAGATCAGTCGTATTGAACGATTAGCACTTGCTGATGATGTCATTGATAATAGCAACGGGTTCGACTCACTTACTAAACAGGTCACTAAACTACATAATAAGTACCTGGATCTCTCCAGCCACAGTATTCGGTAGCGCTACAGGCTTATGTTTAGTATTATTTTGTGCCAGAATAATAATACATTGTGATTCCACGGCTAATATATGTCTGATCAACTCATTTTCGAGCAACCACTGAATGAGCACATCCGTACGTTTTTACGTCTGGAGCATTTATTCAATCAGTTTCATCAGCATCTTGAACATACCTCTGCGTGGGATACACACAGCGCGGTCAAAGCGTTACTCGATATTACCAGTATGCTCGGCCGGGGCGATATCAAACGAGAAACTATCAAGGAACTCGAGCGGCAGAATGTTAATCTGCAATCATTCATCGAAATCCCCGGCATCAACCATGGGAAACTCAATGACCTGATCTGCGAACAGAAAGCCTGTTTACAGTCATTACACGGTATCAGCGGAAACATCGGCCATGAATTGCAACAGAATGAGTTGCTTAACGCCATTAAACAACGCCTTAGCATGCCCGGTGGCCTGTGCGACTTCGACCTGCCCACCTACGCACACTGGCTACACCAGCCTTTCGAAAAGCGTTACGATATCTTACAGACCTGGTTCAGGCCATATGAAACCCTGAACAAGGCGGTGAACCTGATACTCAAGGTCATTCGTGATAGTACTGATGCCCTGGATGAAGTTGCAGAAAGTGGTTTTTACCAGAAGAATCTTGATACAAATCTTACCTGTTTATTAATCCGGGTTATTCTACCTAAAGACAGTGTGGTGTTTCCCGAGATCAGTGCCGGTAAACACCGTTTTACAATCCGTTTTCTACGAGCTGTTGATCCAGCACATCGGCCCGAGCAGGAAAAAAAGGATATAGAATTTAAACTGGCCTGCTGTATTCTATAAAATAGCAGAACTACTCCTGCTGAAATTTAAATTCAGTCACATGATGCTTGCCATCCAGGCTGTAGCCCAGTTTTACTTTCCAGTCATTTCTTCCCAGTGAACATACCGGCAAAATTGCGCTTGCCTTCCATTGCTGTCCATCTTCTTTCAAAGTGTAATGGTTAAAGCCCATATCCATATTTTCCATTTCAAACGAAACATTGACCACATCAGGCTGCACATCACCAAATGTAACCACCACATCAAATGGAACCAGAGGAGATGGCTGGGCAGAGAAGTGTATTTCGTAATGACCATCCAGCGTATTCTGCCTGCATACCTGATGTGAAATATCACAATCAGAATAAGATATATCTGTCTCCGCCGGCTTCTGTTTTAACCAGTCACCCAGCATATAGGCTGCAGCAAAGATAAACAGAATCAGCAGCAGGGCTTTCATTCAGTCGCTTTCCAGAAACTGCTGATGGCTGCAATTCCCTGTGCTCCATTCTGTTTTGCATCAGGTAAATCAGTTTCAGTCATACCTCCCAGCGCATAAACAGGAATGTCCAGTGCCTGCGTCATCTCTGCAAATACATGCCAGCCTATACCGGCGACCCCTGGGTGACTTGTTGTTTCTTTCACTGGTGACAACAGAATCATATCTGCTTCAATCTGCATAGCCTGCTGAATATCTTCAGCAGTATGGCAGGACACCGAAAGCCATCGAGTATGATCAAATGGCCGCTGTTTTATAGAATAAAGATGATTACTGCTCAGATGTAGACCATCAGCTTCCGTGAGATTAAATGTTTCTAAATCACAATTGACTAACAATTTTGCCTGGTACTGATGACACACAGGTAGTGCGCACTTAACAAGATTACAAAGTTGTTCATTTGAGAGTGATTTACTGCGTAGCTGTAATAGAGAAATTCCACATTGCAAACTTTTTTCCAGCCGATTGAGAAAATCCTGCTGATCATTAAACTGGCCAGTAATCATATAACGGTCGGGTAATTGCATAGCATTCACTATTCCGCGATTAGCTGCAGGAAACTGCAGCTCATGTAATTTATCAATCGGCTGCCACTTGATTTCCTGCCCTTCCCTGCCATGCGCATCTCCGCTGAATGATGTAACCAGCCAGATATCCAGCAACACATTTTTATCTGTATAGGCATAACGAATAGTTTTGTAGGGTTGAGCATTCAGTACTTCGAGGCCCAGCTCTTCAGTGACCTCTCGTTTAAGTGCAGAAAGCACCGTTTCATTTGCTTCTACTTTACCACCAGGAAATTCCCACAAACCACCCTGATGTACATGTTCCGGGCGTAGTGAGACAAGCATTTCATTCTCTGTATTTTTTATCAGGGCAACAGCAACATGAACAGAGTGCATTGCAAATTCCTGCGTCTGAAACCTAGGTTCTATATTCGGCGTTGATTTTCACATAATCGTATGACAGATCACTCGTCCAGATCGTTGCAGATTCATTCCCGCTATCCAGATCAATCAACACAGGTATGTCCTGCTGACTCATAACTGACTGTCCCTGCTCTTCTGTATAGGCTGGATCTCTACCACCATTGGAAACAATACAAACATCACCAAGATATATTCTGATGCGGTCGATATCAAAATCCACACCGGATCTACCAACCGCTGCGAGTATTCGTCCCCAGTTTGGGTCACTGGCAAACATCGCTGTTTTTACCAGGGGTGAATGAGCAACCGTATAGGCAACCTGCCTTGCCTCATTAATCGAACGAGCTGAATTAACCTGTAGAGTAATAAATTTCGTAGCGCCTTCTGCATCACGAATGATCGCCTGTGCAAGATACTGGCATACTTCACAAATGACGTTAAAGAGTTGCTCATAATCACTGCCAAGCCGATCAATTTCAGGATTACCCGCTTCACCAGTTGCCATCAGCACGCAGGCATCGTTGGTAGACGTATCGCTATCAACGGTAATGGAATTAAATGAAAGATCGACGGCTGTTTTAAGAATACGCTGCAGGAATGACTGCGAAATAGCTGCGTCAGTAGCAATAAACGAAAGCATTGTCGCCATATTAGGCTGTATCATGCCGGCACCTTTCGACAGGCCGGTAACCGTAACGGTTTTACCCTGAATTTCGATCTGGCGAGAGATACCTTTTAACAGGGTATCTGTCGTCATGATGCCATGAGCGGCTTCAAACCAGTGATCTTCTGATAGCTGTTTTATCAGTTCTGGCATCGCAGCTTCAAATTTTTCCAGTGGCAGATTTTGGCCAATTACGCCCGTTGAAAATGGCAGCACCTGCTGTAGATTACAACCAGTCTGCTGGGCAAGCATTTCACAGCAACGTGTAGCATCTCGCATACCCTGCTCACCTGTACCCGCATTCGCATTACCCGAGTTAATTAACAGGTAACGAGGACGGGTATCCGCAAGGTGCTGTTTTGCCAACGTCACCGGTGCTGCGCAGAAGCGGTTCTGGGTAAACATTGCCGCACACTCTGTGCTCGCAGACATTTCAATCAGCACCAGATCCTTTTTGCTATTTTTTTTAATACCCGCAGCAACCGAAGCCAGGCGAATACCTTTTACCGACGCCAGTGAACTGGGCTCTGTTAAACCTACGGCCATATTAATTCAGTTTTCCATGACATTGTTTAAACTTCTTACCTGAACCACAGTAACAGGGATCATTACGACCAATCTTTTTATCCTGACGTACAAATGGCTTGTGATGTTCTTCACCAGAAGCCGCCTGTGCATCATTTTCCTGTAGTGGTGTAGTTGCAGAAGCATGCTCAAAATTCATATCCGATGGCATTTGCTGCTGCTGTTCGAGTGCATCCAGTTCTTCCTGTGTACGAATCTCTACTTTTGACAGCGTTGCAATTACTTCAAGCTTAATCTGTTCGAGCATCTCAGAAAACATTTCAAACGATTCTCGCTTGTATTCCTGTTTTGGATTTTTCTGAGCCATTGCTCGAAGATTAATACTCTGGCGCAAATAATCCATTGCAGCAAGGTGTTCTTTCCAGTGTGAATCAAGCACCTGCAACAATACATATTTCTCAAATCGACGCAGCTCTTCTGCACCAACTACCTCTTCCTTATGCTTATATACGTCAGTGAGTTCCTGGATAATTTTTTCACCCAGCGTGTACTCATTCAACTGGTCATCTTCTTCGAGCCATTTTCTGATATCAAACTTATTACCAGTTTCATCTTCCAGCGCTTTCTCGAGTCCATCAATATCCCATTGTTCTTCCATACTGCCAGCAGGAACATGGCTACTGACCATGTTTTCTACAACGTCTTCACGTATTGAAATAATGATTTCACTGAGGTCATTCTCTTCCATCATTTCATTACGTTGCTGATAAACCACCTTACGCTGGTCATTTGCTACATCATCATATTCCAACAACTGCTTACGAATATCAAAGTTATGACCTTCTACCTTGCGCTGTGCATTTTCAATCGCACGGGAAACCCAGGGATGCTCTATCGCCTCACCTTCTTCCATACCCAGCTTTTTCATCAGGCCGGCGACTTTATCGGATGCGAAGATTCGCATCAGGTCATCCTGTAATGACAGGTAGAAGCGTGTTGAACCTGCATCACCCTGGCGACCCGAACGACCACGCAACTGATTATCGATACGCCTAGATTCATGACGTTCACTACCGATCACATGCAGGCCACCTGAAGCTAGTACCTGGTCATGTCGTTTCTGCCAGGCTTCCTTCATCTCCTGTTTCTGTTCTTCGCTCAGCTCACCCTTCTCGGTCATTTCAACATCAAGATTTCCACCCAGTACAATATCCGTACCACGGCCGGCCATATTGGTTGCAATAGTAACCGCTCCTGGTACACCAGCTTCCGCAATAATCATTGCTTCTCGTTCATGTTGCTTGGCATTCAGTACATTGTGCTTGATTCCGGATTTATTGAGTAAGCCTGAAAGATATTCCGAAGCTTCAATAGAGGCAGTACCAACGAGTACCGGTTGCTGACGCGAGATGCAATCACCGATATCTTCCACGATGGCATTAAATTTTTCTTCGACAGTAAGGAATATCAGGTCACCGTGGTCTATTCTTGCAACCGGCAGGTTGGTTGGAATAACCATTACTTCCAGTCCGTAGATTGACTGGAATTCAAACGCTTCCGTATCAGCTGTACCCGTCATGCCTGCAAGTTTTTCGTACAGACGGAAATAGTTCTGGAAAGTTATCGATGCCAGCGTCTGGTTTTCATTCTCTATGCTAACGCCTTCCTTCGCTTCTATTGCCTGGTGCAGGCCATCAGACCAACGGCGTCCTTCCATCGTTCGACCTGTAAACTCATCGACGATAACAATTTTCCCATCCTGGTTAATATAATGTACATCTTTCTGAAACAGGACATTGGCTCGAATGGATGCATTGAGATAATGCAATAAGTTGATATTAGTAGCACTATACAGGCTGTCGTTCTCCTCGAGGATCCCTTCTCGAATTAACAGTTGCTCCACTTTCTCATGACCCTGCTCGGTGATATATGCCTGCTTGTTTTTTTCATCAACTGTAAAGTCACCCGTTGGCTCATCTTCCTTGGTTTCCGCCGGCTCACCTTGCTCGAGTTCTTTTACCAGTTCATTGAATTTTTTGTAAAGCTCTGAATTATCGTTGGTTGGTCCGGAAATAATCAGGGGTGTTCGTGCTTCATCAATAAGAATCGAATCGACTTCGTCGACGATCGCCATATTCAGTTCGCGCTGTACTTTCTCATCGACACTGAAGGCCATATTGTCGCGCAGATAATCGAAACCAAACTCATTGTTTGTGCCATAGGTGATATCTGAGGCATACGCCTGTTTTTTCGATAATGGGTCCATACCAGAGACGACGACACCCGTCGACAGCCCCAGGAAGGCATATAGCTTGCCCATCCAGGCTGCATCACGTTGTGCCAGATAATCGTTTACCGTAATAACATGCACACCCTTGCCAGACAGGGCATTGAGATAGGCTGCCAGTGTCGCTACCAGCGTCTTACCTTCACCAGTACGCATCTCGGAAATATTACCATCATGAAGGACGATACCACCGATCATCTGCACATCAAAATGGCGCATTCCAAGTACCCGTTTACCCGCTTCACGCACCACTGCAAAAGCTTCTGGCAGTAATGTATCCAGCGTTTCTCCCTGCTGCAGCCGTTCACGAAACTCCATCGTTTTCGCACCTAGCTGCTCATCTGTTAATGCCTCAATTTCGGCCTCTAGGAGGTTTATGCGATTGACAACTTTGCGATATTTTTTTACCTGGCGGTCATTGCGGCTGCCAAAAATTTTTCGCACGAATCTGGAGACCATTGTGAATCCTTAAATGTATTAGTATTTGCTTGTAAAAAGAGATCGTATTATGCCTTAGATTGCTGAATGGCTTAATAGACTGGAAACAAAAAAGAGAGATATATTTCGATTTTATATGCAGTTTTTGCATATTTGTCATTTATTCGACATAAACAGATTATGTCTGCGCTCGATTTACCACCGTGCTATTAAAAATGACAACCCGCTAGCGCTTCTGCACAAACTTCTGTGGATTAATCTGGCGTCCATTTTTTAGTACTTCGAAGTGAACATGGGGACCAGTTGAGCGGCCTGTTGAACCCATAAGCGATACAACTTCACCTTTTTTAACGGTATCACCAACTTCTACCAGGTTTTTGGAGTTATGACCATAACGGGTCACATAGCCATTACCGTGATTGATCTCTACAAGGTTGCCATATCCATAGCGTTTACCTGACCAGGTCACAACACCACCCGCCACTGCCAGTACATCTGAACCCGACTTGGCAGCAAAATCCATTCCTTTATGGAACTGGAGCTTACCGGTAAAGGGATTAGTACGGGTGCCATAGTAGGATGATATCCAGCCACGCCTGATAGGACGTCCCTCAGGAAAGACTTCTTCCTGCATCTGACTGCTGATGAGTATATTCTCCAGCACGCCCAGCTGTTGTTCACGATCTTCCAGCTCGGCTATAACGGCATCAATTTCACTGCCAAAGTCCAGCTCCTGTAAGCCCGGCTCATCTGGCCCACCGACACCGGGTGACTCTTCAAAGTTAAATTCGCCGCGATCCAGTTTGGCAATACTCACCAGTTTCTGGCCTAACGCGTTCAGGCGCATAGCATGTGCCTGCACTTCCCCGAGCCTTGCAGCCAGGGCATCCAGATCGGCACGCGCATTGAATCGAGTCTGGTTTATCAGATCACGCTGAAGCTTGATTTCCTGCTGGATAGAGCTAATGCTGGAGGAAGACGCCTGCGACTGGCCTAGCCAGTAGCCGAACAGACCCAGCGATGAAGCAAAAAGCGCCCCAAACACAAACAGCATCATAATCTGTGCTGGACTGCCAATCTGTACACGGCAGGGACGACCTCTGAATTTACTTAATAAAATAATATCCATACAGGAAAACTTTAGAGTAATGAATAACCTAAGATCCGATCATAAACTAAAATATAGGTTAAAAATAGAAATAACGCACATAGAACAACAAATTCTGACATAAAATACATAATTCGCAAGTCAACGGTCACACAGCGCCCCCTGATACAGTATTATGGCACTAAAATAACCCAAAAAATGTTGCATGGATAACGTATCTAACAAATTAAGCCAGCAAATCCGTAAAAAAGCCCTTGAGTTAAAGCGGCTTGAAGGGGCTATTTGCGCCTCATTACCGCTCGATTGTCATGATCACTTCCATGTATCCGCTATACGGGATCGGCAATTGATTGTACTTACCGACTCACCGGTCTGGCAAACAAGACTCCGCATGTACAGCCACAGTATGCTTGAAGCCGTTGAACAGCATACCGGCATTAAGCTCGCCCAGGTGAAAATCCGCCTCTCACCTCCAAGACGTAAGCCTCCTACTATAGAGCCCGTACCTCGGGTACTTAGCGCACAAAGTGCACAGTTAATTGAACAAACAGCACAGTGCATATCCGATGACGCGCTACAGTCAGCCCTGCTTCGCCTCTCCAGAAAAGCGGGGCAGAAAAACAAAAAGCCCTGAACCAGTTGTTCAGGGCTTCTTAAATCATACTTTCCCAGTCACTCAGCGCTCAGGCCTGTACCGGTTGAGCATAGGATATCGGCGAACTGGCCGATTCATCTTCAAATGTTACTTCTTCCCATGCTTCTGTATTAGCTATCAATGCCTTGAGCAGTGCGTTGTTTAACGCATGACCCGAACGATAACCTGAGTATGCACCTATCAGGCTATGCCCGAGCAGATAAAGATCACCAATAGCATCCAGAATCTTGTGCTTAACGAACTCATCCTGGTAGCGTAGGCCATCTTCATTTAGGACCCGGAAATCATCGACACCAATGGCATTATCCAGGCTTGCACCCAGTGCCAGATTATTTTCACGCAGCTTTTCAAAATCACTCATAAAGCCAAAGGTACGTGCACGGCTAACTTCCTTAACAAATGAAGTCGATGAAAAGTCAATTTCTGCCTGCTGTGGAGTGCCATTGAAAACAGGGTGATTAAAGTCGATGGTGAAACCAACCTTGAAACCCTCAAAAGGTTCAAACTTTGCCCACTTGTCCTGCTCTTCAACCAGTATTGGTTTCTTGATGCGTATAAAACGCTTTGGTGCTGCCTGCTCGACAATACCTGCCGACTGCAACAGGAATACGAACGGTCCGGAGCTACCATCCATAATGGGAACCTCATCAGCACTCAGGTCTACATAGGCATTATCAATACCCAGTCCTGCCATGGCCGATAGAAGATGCTCTACGGTTGAAACTTTTGCACCATTTTCACCCAGTGTTGTGGACAACTTGGTATCACAGACGTTTTCAGCCTTTGCATATATTTCAACTGGTGTATCCAGATCTACACGTCTAAAAACAACACCTGTGTCCGGTGCTGCAGGACGCAATGTTAAATAGACTTTATTACCCGTGTGTAAACCGACGCCAGTGGCGCGAATCACGTTTTTGATGGTGCGTTGACGAATCAAGTGTATATTCCTAATTTTTGCCGTTTTGTGGACAAAATACCCAATTTAGAGACAAATTCGCGTGAATTATACATGCATTGTCATAAATTGAACATGATATTCTGATACAGGTCATTATAGGCAAGTATTTCAGTAAAACATCAAACTTGTGCACATTATTAGGCGTCTACGGTGACATTAGGGTTATTTCCCCATCTTTTATCACCATTTTGACGCCTTTAGTCTGCCTGACGCCTGAGGAATGCAGGAATATCCAGCATTTCGTCATCCAGCGTTCCATTAAGACCATCACCTGCCGCTTTCTTGCGCTGTACCGTAGGCTTGTCATAATCAGCATAGTCGACATTGCCCATCGATGTACGCTTGACGATTTTCATCGGGTCCTTGCCAGCATTTTGAATCTGGTGCCCAAGTCCAGTCGCCACAACTGTGACACGCAGATCATCCTCAAGTTCAGGATCAATTGCAGTACCCATAACAACCACAGCCTCATCCGATGCAAAGGAGCTGATAATGGCTCCTATATCTTCGAATTCGCCCAGAGTCAGGTTTGTACCTGTCACATTTACCAGAATGCCACGGGCACCTGAAATATTTACATCTTCAAGTAATGGACTGGCCACTGCCGCTTCGGCAGCCAGACTTGCACGGTTCTCACCAGATGCAATACCTGAACCCATCATACCCAGGCCATTCTGTGACATGACTGTGCGAACATCCGCAAAGTCGACATTAATAACACCTGGATGAGTTATCAGCTCAGTTATGCCCTGTACCGCATTGTGCAGTACATCATTTGCACCATTGAAGGCATTCATCAGGTCAAATTCACGGCCATAGACACTTAGCAATTTGTCATTCGGAATCGTAATTAATGAGTCGACATGCTGACTCAGCTCGAGAATACCCTGCTGGGCAATCTTCATACGATTTGCACCTTCAAACACAAATGGCTTGGTAACAACACCCACCGCAAGAATTCCCATATCACGCGCAATTTGTGCTACAACAGGTGCTGCGCCCGTACCGGTGCCACCACCCATACCTGCGGTTACAAAAATCATATCCGCACCCATAATAATTTCCTGGATACGTTCACGATCTTCCAGTGCAGCCTGACGACCAATATCGGGATTAGCGCCCGCGCCAAGCCCCTTGGTGATATTACTACCTATCTGCAATGAGGTCGCACCACTTATTTTTGTCAGTGCCTGTGCATCCGTGTTAGCACATATAAAATCTACACCTTCAATCCCGGTAGACACCATATGTTTTACAGCATTACCGCCACCACCACCAACACCTACTACCTTGATGACGGCATCTTGAGCAACAGAATCCATCAATTCAAACATGTGCTATCTCCTCATTTATGTTTTTATTCTGCAAAGCCAGCTTTGACTTTTTGTTAAATGTTAAAAAATTATTATCCCGACATTTCAATCCGGGCAGATTTAAAAGTTCCCCTGGAACCAGCTTGTCATTCGTTCCCATACACCTTTCATGCCCCCTTTTGTTGAGAAATACCGAGTACCACTGCTCTGGTGCTGCTCTCCAAATAACAGCAAACCAACACCAGTAGCGTGAATTGGATTTGTAACCACATCAGACAGTCCACTCACATACTGAGGTGTTCCCAGCCTGACGGGCATATGAAATATTTCTTCTGCAAGATCAACTACACCTTCCATTTTCGAACTACCACCCGTCAATACAACGCCTGCGGCGATTATGTCTTCAAAGCCACTTTTTCTTAACTCTGCCTGAACCAGTGTTAATAATTCGTCGTAACGTGGTTCAACGACTTCTGCCAGTGTCTGGCGTGATAGTTTCCGTGGAGGCCGGTCACCCACACTTGGAACTTCAATTGTTTCATCTGCATTTGCAAGTTGCCTCAGAGCACATGCATATTTAATTTTTATTTCGTCTGCATATTGTGTCGGGGTTCTTAATGCAACAGCTATATCATTCGTTACCTGGTCACCTGCAATTGGAATTACGGCTGTATGGCGAATTGCACCATCTGCAAATACAGCAATGTCAGTCGTACCACCACCTATATCTACCAGGCAGACTCCGAGCTCTTTTTCATCTTCTGTTAACACCGAGTAACTTGATGCAAGCTGTTCCAGAATAATGTCATCTACTTCAAGTCCACAGCGTCTTACGCATTTAATTATATTTTGAGCCGCACCCACTGCACCCGTAACCAGGTGAACTTTTGCTTCCAGACGAACACCCGACATTCCTATGGGTTCCCTGATACCTTCCTGCTCATCAATAATAAATTCCTGTGGAAGGATATGAAGTATTCTCTGATCAGCAGGAATGGCGACCGCTCGAGCGGCATCAATAACTCTGTCAAGATCCATATCACTAACTTCTCTATCCTTAATTGCCACGATGCCATGAGAATTAATACTTTTTATATGACTGCCAGCTATCCCTGCATATACCGAATTAATCTGACAACCAGCCATTAGCTCTGCTTCTTCTACTGCTCGCTGTATTGATTGCACTGTTGATTCAATATTTACAACTACTCCCTTCTTAAGTCCCTTTGAGGGATGCGAGCCCAGTCCGATGATTTCGATTTCACCATCGGGCGTAACTTCACCCACAATCGCGACCACTTTAGAGGTACCGATATCAAGCCCAACAATCAGATTTTTATCTGTCTTTTTCGTCATTGTATTTATGCCTCTTTCCAGGCCACAGCAAAGCCATTGGTATACCGCATATCAATATGTCTAATTTCGCGTTTTTCGATTTTCAAGTGCTTCTTATATATTGAGACAAATCGATTCAGTCTCTCATGCATCTGCTTACGTCCAAGCCTTAGCTGAAGATTACCCGACAACTCAAGTGTCCATGAACGTCTCGCATCCAGTGTCATTTCCTGTATATAAAGACCACTATCCAGCAACCAGGCCTGCATACGAGCCATTTCCTTAAGCATTGTTTGATGCTGCCCCTGTGGACCATTTAACCTTGGCAGTTCTATCTGTAATTTTTTCTCAGGCGTAAACAGTTTTCCTCTTGCACTTAGTACGTCTGACTCGCCCCAGTAAACCACAGGCTGTTTTTCAATGACTCTTATCGATAATTTATCCGGCCACTGTCTTCTCACCGAAACGTCTTCCACCCAGGGCATGTCAATTAATGCATTTCTCACTTCAACCAGATCGACGGTAAATAGTCCACCATTCACATTCGGCATCGCCCGCAGTCGTAGTTTTTCTTTATCCAGATATAAAAACTCACCTTCAATAATTACGGACTTTACTGGCCATATTTGTTCTGGCTCTATTGAACGAACAGCAATGACTACCGCAACCGATAGCGCCAACAACATATATATGCGTGGCTGCCATAATTTTCGTACCACTTCACCTAACATAATCCTGCTTTTTGAAGATGGCTTTTTCTTCACCTGCTGCACTCTTACCGCCTGACCTTTCTTAGCCATGCACTGATGCTCCCTGTAGTATTTCCATGACAAGCTGGTCAAAGCTTAGACCCGCCTGCCTTGCTGCCATTGGTACGAGACTATGATCAGTCATTCCTGGTACAGTATTCACCTCAATCAGCCATGGCTGCTGTCTATCATCCAGCATGAAGTCAACACGCCCCCAGCTTTCAGCCATAATTGTGTCGAATGCTTTTTTCATCATGATCGCAAGCTCTGATTCAACATCAGCTGATAATCCGCATGGGCATATGTACTGTGTATCATCTGAAACATATTTTGCCTGATAGTCATAGAAATCATGACTAGTCTGCAAACGGATCATCGGTAGAACCCTGTCATTAACTATCGCGGCTGTATATTCATCTCCAACTATAAATTTCTCTGCAATAATTGTCCCACCACAATCACAAGCTGCTTTCCAGGCAGGTAGCATTTCTTCTACTGTATTAACCTTGCTTATACCAATGCTCGAACCTTCAAGCACAGGTTTAATCATTAATGGCAAACCCAGTTCTTGTATAGCCTGTTCACAATCTGCTTCTGTTTCCAGCTCACAATACTCAGGCACCGGTAAGCCAACACCCATCCATAACTGCTTACATCTCAACTTGTCCATCGCAAGTGCAGACCCCAGGACACCACTACCTGTATAAGGTATTTTCAGCAGATCTAATGCACCCTGAATTACGCCATCTTCTCCACCGCGGCCATGAAGCATATTAAATACATGACTGTAGCTACCCTGCTTTAATTCATGGCATACATTACGGTCTGCATCGATAGCAACTGCATTCACATTCTGACGAACGAGCGCATCAAATACTGCTTTACCGCTATTAAGCGAGACTTCTCTTTCAGCAGACCAGCCACCCATCAACACAGCTACTTTTTCATAATGATTCACTGGACTTGTTCTCCAATGATTTTTACTTCAGTTTTCAATATAACATCCTGTTTTTGTTTCACCGTGTCCTGTACTAATTTTATTAATGCCTCAACATCTGCAGCTTTAGCATCGCCAGAATTTATAATGAAATTTGCATGCTTCTCAGAAACCACGGCTCCGCCTATTGCATGCCCTTTGAGACCGCTTGCCTCAATCAGCCTGGCAGCATAATCACCCTGTGGGTTTTTAAATACAGAACCACAGCTTGGCAATCCTGTAGGCTGAGTTTTATTTCGCTTTTCAAGTAGCGCCCTTACTTTTCCTGCAGCCACTTCTCCATCACCTGAATTAAATTCAAATTCAGCGCTAACGAACCATTCATCTTCATGACCGATAACTTTTCGGTACTCAACCTTATAGTCTCCTGCTGTTCGCTCATGTACTGCACCGAACCTGTCTATGGTTTGCACCTTTCTGACACTATTCCAGGTTTCATCTCCAAATGCGCCCGCGTTCATAGCAAGCGCCCCACCAACCAGCCCAGGAATACCCGCAAAAAACTCTCCGCCAAGCAGGTCATTCCTGTGACAATATCTAGCCAGTTTTGCACAGCTTGTTCCTGCACCCACGCGCAATACTCCGCGAGATACCGTCATAATTTCAGACAGACTTCCCTTCAGTGAAATAACAGTACCTCGTATACCCCCATCCCTGACCAGCATGTTACTTCCTAGCCCCACAAATATAATTTCTTCATCATCTGGTAACGTCGTTATAAACATTGCCAGATCATCGATATCTGCAGGCGTATAAAATCGATCTGCCGTACCACCAATTCTCCAGCTAGTATGTTTTGACATAGGCTCATCTAGAATTAATGTGCCTCGCAATGTCTGTTGTATCGACGCCGCCATCATTTCTCCAACGCCTCTGGCAACTGTTCTGCTATTGAGCCAATACTACCGGCACCGAGCGTTAGCAATACATCACCATCTTCAATCACATCAAGAATACTTTCATTTAATTCATCAAGCTTCTCAACAAATACCGGATTAACGCGTCCACGTGCTCGAATAGCTGCACATAATGCTCGCCCGTCTGCTCCCACAATATGCTCTTCTCCAGCCGAATACACCTCGGTTATAATCAGGGTGTCAGCTTCAGATAGAACCTTACTAAAATCCTCAAAAAGATCACGCGTCCTGGTGTAACGATGCGGCTGAAAAACCACGACTATTCGTCTATCGCTCCATGCATTTTTCGCAGCATCTAACGTAGCTCTAATTTCTGTCGGGTGATGCCCATAATCATCAACCAGCAACACCTGTCCCTTTGGAGTATTTATTTCTCCATACTGCTGCATTCGACGACCAATTCCATCAAAGGTCGATAGTGCTTTTTGCATATCGCTATCTTCTACACCTAACAAATGTGCAATTCCAATTGCCGCAAGCGAGTTAAGAACATTATGTTTGCCTGGCAGGTTAAGTGTTATTTCTACAGTTTCATCCCTGTTGGGTAATAACAGATCATATACACATTGCATACCGTTACAGCGGATATTCAATGCGCGAATATCAGCTTCCGATTCAATACCATATGTCACAACAGGACGGGAAACACTATTAAGTACTTCCCTGTTTACCGGATCATCGAGACAGATAATTGCTCGCCCATAAAATGGCAAATGATGTAGAAATTCTACAAACGACTGTTTGTATCGTTCAAAGTCACCATCATGTGTTTCCAGGTGATCAGCATCGATATTCGTGACCACTGCCATCATAGGCTGTAACAAAAGGAATGAGGCATCACTTTCATCAGCTTCAGCGACAAAATATTTTCCTGTACCCAGTTTTGCATTTGTTGCTGCACTGTTTAATTTGCCGCCAATTACATATGTTGGATCAAGATTACCTTCTATGAGCAGACTCGCAGTCAGACTGGTTGTAGTAGTTTTACCATGCGTGCCCGCTATAGCAATGCCATATCTAAAGCGCATAATCTCGGCCAGCATTTCTGCTCGTCTAATAACAGGTATACGGTGTTCTCTTGCTGCCTGCACTTCAACGTTATTAGCTGAAATTGCTGTAGATACCACAATGACTTCAGCCTGCAGGACATTTTCTTCTCGTTGCCCAATGTAGACCGTTGCTCCCTGATTTTTCAATCGTTCCGTTGCCGAGTTTTCCTTAATATCTGATCCAGAAATTTCATATCCCAGATTAAGTAATACTTCGGCTATACCACACATACCCACACCGCCAATTCCAACGAAGTGAACACGTTTAATTTTTCGCATGGGATGAGTTTCAATTAACATTGTAACCTCCCGCTAGAATACAGGCTTCTGACACCAGCCTTGTTGATTCAGGCATACCCAGCTTGCGCGCCCTGTTTGCCATCGACAGTGTTTTTTCCCTGTCCATACTGTTCAGTATTTCAGTCAATGCTTTCACATCAAGTTCTGCCTGCTTTATCAGGATTGCCGCATCACTTTCACTTAAATAATGCGCATTATATGTCTGGTGGTCATCAACCGCGTGCGGGTATGGAACCAGTATCGATGCCACACCTGCTGCCGCAAGTTCAGCGATCGTCATAGCGCCTGCACGACATATAACCAGATCTGCCCACTCGTAGGCTTCATGCATATTATCGATATATTCCACAACATTCGCCTGAAGTTTTAGCGCTGTATAATTCTCTCGTGTCTGATCAAAATTTCCTGGACCGGCCTGGTGTTTTATATCAAACGTTTTTACATCAGAAAGCATTGAAAATGCCTGTGGCACTACTTCATTAAGCCGTGCCGCACCCAGGCTACCACCGAACACTAGCACTCTTAGTGGTCCACTTCTTTGCTGATTTCGTTGTTCTGGAGATGCCATTTGTGTAATGGATCGACGCACTGGATTACCCACATGAACTGCACCAGTTTTAAAACTACCCGGGAATGCTTCCATAACCTTATTAGCGATTTTTGCCAGTAAGCGATTACTCATTCCTGGCACTGCATTCTGCTCATGTATCAGCAAAGGCACTCGCGATACTTTTGCCATCAGGCCACCTGGTGCTGAAACAAATCCACCCATACCTAACACTACTGCAGGTTTACGGCGTAACAATATGCGCAATGCCTGGTAACAGGCTGTCATAATTTTCAAAGGTGCGAATAGTATTGTCACCATGCCCTTGCCACGGATACCATTCATGCCAAGCCATTCCATCTCTATACCTGCAGCAGGCACTAATCTGGACTCAATACCCTTACGAGTACCCATCCAGACAACTGGAATTCCTCTTTGCATTAATTCTTCAGCAACAGCAAGCGCTGGATAAACATGCCCTCCAGTACCTCCTGCCATTATCATCACTGGCCGCGTTATATCACTCATGCAGCCTCCTTGATCAGATCTTTAACACTTTTCTGTCGCTTTATCTTCGACC
>JBFHVK010000010.1:0-21287 GCA_041589615.1 Gammaproteobacteria bacterium
AAGACACTACATCTAACAAGACACCTCATAACCTAGCCCTTTACATTTTAGCTATATACATCCGGGCTACTGTTATAGTGTTAGATTTAAATCAGGTCAAATAAGATATTTTTTAACAAGAACGTTAAAATTCTATGGAATAAATCTTACTGGTAATGCGTCGTCAATTGTTTTTATACACAAAAAAGTGTCATGTATAGTATATAAACAGAGGGATACAACTACCTGATGTCATGTTCACCAAGTTGATTGTATATAGCATCATTATCGATATTATTATAATCATCCTGGTTAAACATTAGCATAGCACCGCATAATTCATACCAGGTAAAACCACTACTCCAGATCGGGACTTTGACAGTTCCCTGAACCTTTCTGGGAATAATATACACTGAGCCAGCTGTATATAATAGATTATATGGCTGCCTGCTATCATGAAGTTTGCTGATTATATCCCATGCATTCTTAACATTATCCAGCCTGTGAATTTGCAAGGGATATTGTTCTGAACCTTCATTATGTTGCCATGTATCTGCTGTTACAGGCAGGCCCTGCGGTTCTATAAACATCTGAAAATGCAGATGATTGACCGAAGCATAAGCACCATAACTATTGTAACCAAAACCTGCACCTGGCAAAGCACCTGATAGCTGCTCAGCGATGCTCCAGATATAGCTATGCATATCGAGTGTTAATAGCTGTGGATGACAGGCCTCACGTTCTGGCACAAAAATTCCATGGAGATCTGTAAATGGATATTTATTATAAAACAGATCCAGTTGCTTACCATTCAAATCACCCTGCCAGAAACATTCTTTCGCCATAAAAGGCTTATTAAAATTGAATGTATATTTATCATAAGGTGCAGTTATTTCATTATCATTATGGAAACTTGAAATACGCCGCGGCCTGAATGAGCGAATATGATTAAACTGACATTGCCATTGTGATTCGTTACGTAGCTGACTAAGTTTTATATTTTCAAAACCAATGGTGTGTAATTTAAGAAATACCAGTAAGTCTTCTTCAACAACATCCAGTTGATTACCGTGCTCCAGGTCTTTTCGATACTGTTCACAGAAAAATTCATATTGCTGTAGAAGTTTTGGTTTTAACTCTTCAAATAGATCTTCATGCTGTGTGGCATTAGCAAGACAAAGAATAAAGGTTCCAAGCTGCTGCTCGTCAATTAGCTCATGCAGACCTATATTAAATTTTTCTCTAAAAACGCTTAGAGATTCAAAAGGTCCAGGTGATGATTGCTGCATAAATACCAGTCTTATAATTAGTGGTCAATTCACCAGAGTGCGAAAACTAGCATAAGGTGAAATTGTTATTCTCAGATATGTAGCATAAAAAATACGACTCAAAGTCATCAGCTACCAATACTCATATCTATCCAGGCATCCAGATAGTAAATTCTCTGCCCTTCTGAGGACTTTGAGGGACCAATAACTTTTGCCGCATATAGATGTTTCTCGGGATTAGCCTCGTCTATTGCGTCCAGCTCAGTCTCAACAACAAACACACAGTTCTCTGCAAATCTTCCGCGTGAACGTTTAGGTGCATAAATCACTGCAAACTTATGCTGTACAACACTGGACTCACCGTCGACAGTTATACCTTTCATATTATGATTCTACCTGTTCTATTTATGTCATCAGGGACTTGGATTAGGGTATTGCTGATGTATCTGTTCAATACCCTCCAGAACCTGCTGATTCAGCGTCAGCTGCGCACTTGCAATATTATCACGGAGTTGCTGCATATTTGTGGCACCAATGATATTGGCGGTAACAAACGGCCGACTGTTAATATAAGCGAGTGCCATCTGAGCCGGATCCAGGCCATTTACTCGAGCAAGCTGTACATAGGCCTCTGTGGCCCGCTGGGCATTATCACTACTATAACGGGCATAATCAGGCCACAGCGTCAGCCGTGCACCAGATGGCCGGGCATTATTCAGGTATTTACCTGTTAATACGCCGAATCCCAGTGGCGAATAAGCCAACAGGCCTGCATTTTCACGTATTGAGACTTCGGCAAGGCCTATTTCATAGGTCCGATTAAGTAGATTATAAGGGTTCTGTATACTCACTACCCTGGGCAGGTTCATCTGCTTTGCCAGCCTGAGGAACTCCATTGCGCCCCACGGAGTCTCATTCGACAGGCCTATATAGCGGACTTTTCCCGCATCTACCTGATTTTTTAGTGCTAGCAGGGTTTCCTCAATGGGCACTGATTGATCATCAGGCTGGTGCTGATAACCCAGCTGGCCGAAATAATTGGTTTTACGATCAGGCCAGTGTAGCTGATACAGGTCCAGGTAGTCTGTCTGCAGCCTCTTCAGACTATCGTTGAGGGCAGATTCAATATTTGCTGCATCCAGTCTCCTGGTCGCCTCATTACGAATATGTGGCAGCCAGCCATCTGCCGGCCCGGCAACTTTGCTCGCAAGAATAATCTCACTCCTGCGGCCCGATTTCTTTAACCAGCTGCCAATGTACTGCTCTGTGAGCCCATAGGTTTCAGCTTTTGGCGGTATAGCATAGAGCTCCGCTGTATCGACAAAATTGACCCCATTAGCCATAGCATAATCCAGCTGCTGGTGTGCCTCAGCCTCGCTATTCTGCTCTCCCCAGGTCATGCTACCCAGGCAGATTACACTCACCCTGATATCTGTATCGCCCAGTGGATTCAGTTGCATAGTATTATCCTTAGCGGATTTATTATTGTTTAGTGCCCGTGTGGTTTATACTAGTCACTCATCCGTAGATAAACAATCCGAATTTACCCTCCCCGATGCCTGAAATCATCCTATCGACGCTGAATGCCCGCTATATCCATGCATCCATGGGGCTGCGCTACCTGTTAGCCAATATGGGAGAATTACTTCCCCGCACGCAGCTAATGGAATTTAATATTAATAGCCGCGTGATAGATATTGCGGAGTCATTACTAAAAAATGAGCCAAAGATTATTGGCCTGGGTGTATATATCTGGAATGCCAGCGAAACGCTGCAACTCATCAAACTGCTAAAAACTATCTCCCCTGAAACCATTATTGTCCTGGGTGGACCTGAAGTCAGTTATGAATATGAACAACAGGAACTGGTCAGTAATGCTGATTATGTAATCACCGGCCAGGCAGATATTGCATTTCACAACCTCTGTGATGATCTTCTTGCGAACGTCAGGCCCGTTAATAAAATCATCCATCCATTGCCATTTGAGTTATCAGAGATACAACTTCCCTATTCACATTATACAGATGAAGACATTAGCAACCGGGTAATCTATGTCGAAGCATCACGCGGCTGCCCTTTCAAGTGTGAATTCTGCCTGTCATCACTGGACAAAACAGTTTACCCCTTCGACCTTGATCTATTCCTGGAAGAAATGGAAAAGCTTTATCAACGTGGCGTCAGGCATTTTAAATTTGTTGACCGAACTTTCAACCTGAAAGCAGAAACCAGCATACGTATTATGCAGTTCTTTCTACAGAAAATGGACAGCAATAATTCTCAACAACTATTTTTACATTTTGAACTGATACCGGATCATCTACCAGAAAAGCTTAAGTCGACCATTGCAGAATTCCCTGAAGGTAGCCTGCAATTTGAAATTGGTATACAAAGCCTGAATCCAGATGTGCAATCAACCATCAGCCGTAAACAGAACACACAGAAAGTACGTGACAACCTTAACTGGATTCGCAATCATTCACAGGCACATATTCATGCAGACCTGATAATAGGTCTGCCAGGAGAAACCATTGAAAGCTTTGCTCATGGCCTGAATCAACTATACAAGATGGATCCACACGAAATACAGGTCGGGATATTGAAACGCCTTAGAGGAACGCCCATCATACGCCATACCGATGAATACGATATGCGCTACAATCCTTTACCACCTTATAATATTCTTAGTAACTCACTCATCAACTTCAATGAAATGCAACGCCTGAATCGTTTTGCCCGCTACTGGGATATGATTATTAATTCAGGCCGCTTTACTCATGGTGCATCACTCATACTGTCTGACAGTGCATTTGAAAATTTCCTGGCAATATCAGACTGGATATTCGAGCAAACAGGGCAGACACATAAAATATCACTCGATCGTCTGTTTATATTACTCTATAACGGTATGCAGGAAGCACTTAATCTTGATTCTGAACTAATTACAGACACGCTGTTAAAGGATTATCATGCATCTGGAATCAAGGGTGATGCGAAGTTTCTCAGAGGTCATGACAGCAATGATAACAATGTGCGTAAAATTCGCTCTTCACAACGCCAGATGCGACATAAGTCATAGTACTGATCATACCGTTATCTGCTGAATCAGGTAACGACCTAGCTTTAAAATTAACCAGAGAAAAAATAAAGGAAAAATAATTGTCTGGACAATAAACACCACGATCATATTGATAATCTGCTGACTAATTTCTTCGGCTGAATTCTTAAGGGAATCAATCTGCCTGGACACATCAAATGATCGCTGCGTCTTACTCAACCAGACTTCGGCTTTTTCAATCAGGCTTTGCTGCTTCTCTATTACCTGATCCTGCTGATGTAACTGACTGATATCCTTTATCTGTCCTGATGCCTGTTCAAGCTGATGCTGGGCCTGTTGATATCGAGGCTCGAGGAATCCCGTATAAAGAGCTTCATTGATGATAGCGATAAGTGGCACAGTAAATCGTAATAGTATAATCACAAGCAGGAACTTGTTAAAATAAATTGACCATGATTTCTTTTCAGTATCTAACGGTCTGTAAAACCAGAGCAATAACAGGCCGAATAAAACCATAGCACTTAAAAGCCAGTTTATTGCACTGGCAGACGTTATTTCGAGAAATATCCGCTGTATGCCAAGTGAGGTTCCACTGGCTAGTACAATCCATGAAAAGCGTTCAACCAGGTCATTAACTGGATCAAGTATTTCTCCTGGAGCAAATGTCAGCCCTACACCTGCAGGAGAAACTGCCACTTCTGTACCCTGGGCAACCGAAATAATACCATTCATACTACGACTTACAGCATACGTTATAAGTGTGCGTTTTATACCCTGTTCAGTATAGGATTCTGCCACATCATCAAGCCATGGAATATGGGCAAGCATCAGGGCCACAATGAGGAGCAGGCTTTTAACAAGCTTTAGTTGCAATTCTTTATTCAAAAAAAGATACCCGAAATAAGTATTTAATTTATGTACCTGTTATTTTAGTATATAACTATTTTTAGTTCCCATACTAATTCATCTATTTCACAGGCCAAAAAAAACCACACTCAGAAAAGTGTGGCTAACATGATTATATAAAAAATATAATCAATGCATTCTATAAAGCTGATACTGCATCAGTGATTCTTCTACCTTATTATTCATATGCGATATTGGCAGATCATCAAGATATAGAGATTCTTTGTAATCATCAATTGCATCAGGATGTACTCGATATACGCCCTTGCGCACCCTGAAAAGGAATTTAGTATGTGTGGCACTACGCTGTCCAATTTCTATTACTGCCGCAGGTAAAAATGAATTCACGTAGTCGGACTTCACATCACTGAAATATGTTTTGAACTCCTTCAGACTAACAACCACACCATAATCATCAACCTGCCCAAGATCACCACTCGATACAGCTTCTAAAAAACGATTCTTTAATGTCATTTCCATGCACCCGTTATGGTTTGTTTATATTATTACACTTATTATTAGCGGGAAAAAAAGATAAAAGAGTCAGACCAGTTTACTGGTTCTTTTGACTGACATACTTGAGAAATTGAAATGCTTCTCTAATTTCAATAAATTTTGTGCTGTCCCCACCCTTATCTGGATGGTAAACCGCAATTTTCTTTCTATAACTCTGCTGGATATGCTCCCAGCTAGCTCCAGATTCTAACTCAAGGATCCTCAGGGCGTCCAGACGTTTTTCCTCCGAATTAGTACCGCTCGTATATTTACTGTACTGCTCCCAGAATCCACGTAGCAGTGCTTCAACCGCCGCCTGGTCTGTTGAAATATAATTATCCCAGTCCAGATAAAAAGCAGCCAGCTTCATATCTGCCTGAGTATCAGCATCATCAGTGGATAATGCCCTGTCATCAGCATCACAGGCCTCACAGAGCCTGATACTTAATGAAGATATAAACAGGCTACAACCACTATCAGACAGTTCATCCTGTAATTGATACAGCGCATTCATGACAACAAAGTTCTTACGAAACATATAAATTTCATAAGTCAGTTCTTCAGCATTTTCGACCAGCGCAAAGCCCCGCACTTCCAGTGCCTGCATCAAATCATACAGGCCTAGTGGCTCTTTATTATTTTTTAATATACTTAAAATGGCGAGAACAAGTGGATTTTGACTATACATTATTCAATTTAAATACCTGGTGACATATGTCACCAAAAGACGTAGTACTCCACTGACTCACCTGCAAACCATAAATAACTGTAGACGGTTGATGAGCCTTAAATCGTATTACAGCCGGGTTATCCCTGACTTTAAAGCGCCCATCACTGACCAGGAGTAGATCTGCGGTATGCCAGTTTGACTGCATAAGTTTTTCAAAGGCACACTGTAACACACCATCGATGTCGGTTCCTCCATGGAATGACTGGCTAATGAACTGTATCAGGGGCTGCCAGCCAGCTTTTTTAAGATTGAGATCATATTCAGAAATTTCACCTTCACCACTAAATGCATATAAATAACACGGTCGATGCTGAAGATGTGCAACACGCATAATCTCAAACACTGCTGCCTTGGCAATTAACTCTGGTTTGCCACGCATAGAAGCCGAAGTATCTATACATATAATCATCCCACCCTGTCGCTTTACATTTTTGTTAGAGTCAGCATCCGGAATAATACTGATATCCTCAACCTGCGGAATGTGCTCTGAAAGTAATCCGCGGATATGATAACTAAGTAGCTGATGCTCTGCTCTTCTGGCATGCCATAACGATTTGAGTTGCTTATGACCTAGCAAAGCTGATTCTGAAGCTAGCATTCGTGCTACATCATCACTATAAAAGATGCCACTGACACTATTCACAGAATGATCATCAGGTAATATATGATTATACTTCGGTGCTGAAATGTGGTGATAATTTACACCAGGCTTATCACTCAATGAGACCTTGCGATTTTTTCCACGGCCAATCAATTCAATTATTGCCTGAAGATAAGAAGACGTTTTAACCTGATTGTGCACCTTGAGTAACTGCTTCACACTGGTCATATCCGCTATGCCACGTGATAAATCCCAGCCAAGTTGTCGCTCAATAGCATATGATTTATGGATGACTTGCATTGCATCCATTATTTCTGACTGTTGTAAATTATCCAGTAGTGCATCATTTTCTATATGAGATATAGAACCCTCATTAGAATGTGAAGCAGTATCAGATTCAGGCTGACGATGATCAGGATTATTTTGGTCAGGTTGAGTCTCTGGATGTTTATGCCTTTTTTTATTATCCGGACTGGTTAATATCTGTTTTTGATTATCATCGAGCCAGTTGAGAAAATGAAGGATAATATCATCTACGTATTCCTCGTTGTCGATACTATCCAATGAAACTGGAGAACTACCTAAAACTTGTAACATCTGCTGGGCGTGTGGTAAATCCAGCCACTTGGACAGATCATCTAGAAGTATTGTATGGCCTGCCAGTAATTTTTCTCGTAATTGAATTATTCCTATGCATCTAAGCTCAAGCCTATGCTTAGCAGGATCACTCATTTTATAGTTTAGAGTTACGAGGCGCCTGTATATCTTCTCTGGTATATAATCTAGAAATTCCAGTGGTAATGTATAGGCCTGATTCATCAGCAAGGATTAATTATTGATCACCGATGAAGCAACATTTAGTTCTGAATTAATTTTCAATAATGCATCTATACGCTGCTGATAATCTATCAGGCGAGGATTTAAGCAGTTTATATTATCACGCACATTAGATAATAACCCTGTTGAAACCCATAAATGCAGTTTAAACAAATCACTCAGCTCTGTTTCGATATCGGTGTAGTGCTTAGATATATTTCTAACATCAATTAAAAGATTATTCAAATCTTCACGTTGATTATGCAGATAATCCTGTGAATAATAACTTGCTTCTACCAGAGGCTCGTATGTAACACGATTAACCAGTCTATTTTGTGTATTATTTATATAGTTATGTAGATCGACCCACTTACCATCAATGTGCGTCTGCCTGAAACTCTTATCGAAGAATGTTTTTTCAAGTTCAGACAGCGTATACCCATGACCATCATTTGATCTGTCGTCTTCATACTGCGGCCCTAGATATAATACCTCACCATCCCTTTCTGCCAGGGACACATGCTCGTGCTGGGTAGTTGTTTTACCATCAGGCGTCAGATATAAATATTCACCACCCGCATTAGTTTTTTGAATACGTCTATCTTTATCTTCTTCAAGCTTACTTTCCCATGTTTCTACAAGTTTATCGAGACGCTGCACAGATTTACTGATATCGAGATCAAGATAATCGATATACCAGTCAATAATTAGCTGTTGCTGTTCTGGTTCATGCCAAAGTAAATGAACGAGTAACACACAATCCCATACTGTAATTTCAGCCTGTTGAGAAGTGAATGCAGAAACTTTCAGGAACTTTAGCGCTTTACGCCAGCGTCGATCAGAAACATAAATAGACTGATCAATAAGAAATTCACGACAATCATGTAAAAGCTGTCGAGCAGAATCGCTCAAAAGTAAATTTTCCGATGAGGCCTGTATACTATCAATATCCTTCTGACTAAGCCTGTCATAATGTTCACTCTGATTTTCACTAAGATCAGTAAGATCCAGTAACTCATCAAAGCCAGATTTACTGACCGGCTCTACATGATATCGAACGAGAAAACGGTCATATAAAGCATCGAGACCCTCTTCTTCCGGCAATTCATTACTTGCTGCAATTGCAGAAATAAGTGGCGTTTGAATACGCTCAGAACCATTATCAAATTCACGCTCGTTTAGAAGTGTAAGCAATGAATTAAGAATTGCACTATTTGCCTTGAAAATCTCATCAATAAAAACAATGCTTGCTTCAGGCAAATAGTTTTTGGTCAGACGCTGATAGCGATCCTGCTCAAGTGATTTTATCGACAATGGGCCAAACAGTTCTTCAGGTACAGAAAACCGAGTCAGCAAACGCTCAAAGTAGCCATCTGATTCGAAAGCCATCTTTAACTTACGTGCCAACTGGCTTTTGGCAGTTCCTGGAGTACCTAGCAGCAGTATGTGCTCACCACTTAGCGCCGCAAGTAATGTCAACCTGATAGCTTCCTGGCGTTCTATCAGGCCTTCTTCAAGTCGAACACAAATCTGTTTCAGGTTCTTCATTATTCTCACTATGAATCCGTTATTTAATGTTTGAGTATTTTACAAATTCATTGTGATCCATGATCATCTGAATTACGACCTGATTAATGCTCACCCTTCGGCTTTCGTACACCAGCCAGTCGATTACCTTGTTTCTGTGGTCCACCGAGTGGGAAAATCTGATGCAAATAGCGGGTATTACCCTTCTGTTTACCCCAGGACACCTTAAAGTGCTTAATCATATCTCTTACAGGTGCCTGGACATTATTTTTATCATGATAATCGCGTATAAAATTTATAACCTGCCAGTGCTCATCTGTTAATTCCAGGCCTTCAGCCTGTGCACGTACATGCACGAAATTTTCGGACCATTCTTCCAGGTCAAGCAGGTATCCCTCACCATCCAGTAAAATATCTTTCCCATCGACTACTGTCACCTGAGTTTGCATATTTGGATAATAAATTTTACCCGCCATAAAATCTCCTTAATTCAATAATCTTCAACCACACCAGCATTACCAGTCTATTAACTAGTGTACGTCAGGAATTACTCCAACCTGTGGCATCTGAGCAAGCCCGGTCTCACGAGCATGTTCTTCAAAGCCCTTATTTTTCCAGAAGAAAGCACCAGGCATCGTAGTTGGCACCACCATGACATAAAACATCGCACGACTCACAACTGCAACAGCAATTACACTCAATGCAATAGCCAGCCACATAGTTAATGTGTAGATATTATTATCACTAACAAACATCATCCCGATCACTGCAAGTATATTTATAATAAGTAATGCATTTCTCAGACGATAAGTTTTGCCAAATGTCGTTAGTTGCTCATAATAAGATACCGAGCCTTCTCGTCCTTTAACATTCAGGTGACGAGCATGGAAGTAATGCCCGATTGCCTCAATCAGGAGCCCTACCGTCATCACAACAGCTACGAGCTGTAACATGGCATTCACGTTCGTACCGTTATAAATAAATACCGGCGTAAAGAACAGTGCTGTCAACAAACCGCCCAGTGTTAGCATATTGCCATAAAACGCAGTCAGCACCTGCCAGTGGTTCCAGTATGGACGGGCCTCAATTCGATATATTTTATGCATGAAGTACAGTGCAACTGGACCTGATATCAACGCTATATATGCAAAGAATATCGATGCCTGTTGAGCAAGCTCATATTCAAATAATGACAACAGGAAATGCGCACCCAGGCTATTGAAAAACACTGCAATACCTGCAACCTCACGGCTCACAGGTGAGTATTTAAGGTTATTAAATGCCCTGTAAAATCGATGAGGTTTCCCAAGATGCATAGTTGACATAAACAGCGCAACAGCTTCAATGGCTAGCATTACAAATAGCATTGGCTTATAGGCAGCTGAATTAAATACTGCCTGCATGGATTCAATTCCAGCCAGGTTACCTGCAAACATCAGAATGAATGCCCCGATGACTGCCTGTGATATCAGTGTAAAAATAACCAGTGGATCCTCTCTCGAACGAAGCTTGTTAAAACTCCAGTGTTGTGACAGGCCTTTTTTCTTATCAACAACAGGTTCGTATTGACCACTTTCCCTGTTTTTATGATATTTGACCGCCATACTATCAGTTCGGGTCATTTCCTTTGGCAGGGTTTTCGTTTGCTGGAAACGTATATTTGGATTAGTAATATCCGTGCGAGGGAAGCCAGGGATTTCTGTTTTTGCCTGTTCTCTGTTCTCTGGCTTATTCTCGATAACACCAAAATTCAGCGCATTACCCAGGCAGGCAGACACACAGGCGGGCTTTAAGCCCACTTCCAGGCGATCAACACACATATTGCATTTACTAACCTGTCCTTTAACCGGGTCAAGCTGTGGTGCATTATATGGACACACCCATGTGCAATAACCACAACCAAAACAGATATCCGGGTCCTGGAGTACGGCACCATATTCAGCGAACTTGGTATAGGCTCGTGTGGGACAGCCCTTAAGGCAGACAGGATCATCACAATGATTACACGCCATTGAAATATTGACGCGTTTAAAATCAGGATAGGTTCCCCCTTCTACATAGCCTACCGAGCGGAAAGCAATATGTGCGGGGTTATCATTCTTTTCGCTGCAGGCAGCTTCACAGGCATGACAACCTATACAGTTATCTGCGGTAAAGTGAAAGCCATGCTGTTTATAGCGATTAGGATTGTCACCAATACTTTCATCACCATTAATTTTCAGGCTTTTTCCATAGAGTTCACTGGACTCATCAATCGTTTGAATTGAATGGCCATAAACATTCTTTTCATTATTAGCTTCATCTTTTAAAAAAGCATACTGTGGTTCATCGTTTCTTATCTGGAACATAATTAAAACTCTCTCGCTTCCAGGTTACGTTGCGCCGCTTCCTTCTGATCAACTTTTTCAATGCGCACTGCATTCTGTTTAAATGCCGGCTGGCGTGAATGTGGATCGAGTAATCCGAGCGTCAGACGATTTACACAATCATGGAAATGAAACGGAATAAATACCATATCCCTTGGCATTCTCTGCGTTAACTGCACCATTACAACCGCATCACCCCTTCGTGAAACACAACGCACATAACTCTGGTGTTCAATGCCAAGCTCGGCAGCGGCATCCGGATTCATTTCCATATAGGGAGTTGGTGAGTATTTATTCTGGTTACCAATCTTTCCGGTACGCGTACGCGTATGAAAATGCTCAACCACACGCCCCGAATTTAACCAGAACGGATACTCAGCATCCGGTTGTTCATTATTATCGACAAAAGGCAAAGGAATAATCTTCGCCTTTCCATCAGGGTAAGGGAACTTACCATCGCTATACAGGCGCTGCGCACCTTTTTCTTCACCTTCCCTGCAGGGCCACTGCAAGCCTCGATGCTTTTCGATCTTTTCGTAACTCATTCCAGAGATATCAAGATTACGATCATCTCCTTTTGAAAGCTCTTTCATCTCTTCAAACATATCTTCCGCATTTTCAGAGAAACGCATTTTCAGACCATTCTCGAAGCGTTTAGCCAGATTTGAGAATATCCATAAGTCTGGTTTGGAATCACCGTAAGGTTTAGCAACATTGGTGACACGATTTACACGTCGTTCAGTATTAGTAAAGCAGCCATCTTTCTCTGCCCAGATAGCTGCTGGTAAATACATATGTGCATACTGGGTTGTCTCTACATCTGAATAAGCATCCTGAACAACTAGGAAATCCAGCTTCTCAAGTGTTTTACGAATACGCGCCGTGTTAGGCATAGAAGTCATCGGATTGGTTGCGATTAACCACATACCCTTTATCTGACCTGTTTCAATCGCAGGAAAAATATCAGTCTGGAACATGCCCCGTTTCTTTGGCAAAAATTCAGGATCAATTCCCCAGTAATCTGCAATCTCCTGACGGTGATCAGCATTCTCAAGTGTTCTATAACCTGGCAGTCCAGAACAGGAAGACCATTCTCGGGTACCCATGGCATTACTCTGTCCGGTAATAGAAAGGCTTGTACCACCTGGCTTACCAATATTGCCGGTGATTAGATTCAGGTTATTAATACCAACAACACCATCTGAGCCGTGTGTACTCTGGTTTATACCCATAGTCCAGATAGACATAGCCTGGCCAGCTTTAGCATATAAACGAGCTACATTGCGAATGGTATCTTCATCGATACCACAAATTTTCGATGCACTAACCGGATCATACTCTGCAACCACAGCCTTGAATTCTTCAATGCCATTAGTGTGCTTTTCAATATAATCCATATCTGCCAGATCTTCATCAATGATGACATGTGCCAGGGAATTTAATAGAACAACATCTGTACCCGGCTTAATCGCCAGATGCATATCCGCAAACTGAGCAAGCATAGTGACACGGGGATCAACAACGATCAGCGGAAACTTGCGTTTCTCCATCGCCTCTTTCATGCGCCAGTAAATAATCGGATGCTGTTCTGGTAAATTAGAACCAAAGGCTATCAGGCAATCTGTATGCTCAAAATCTTCATAGCAACCTGGTGGACCATCCGAGCCAAATGAACGTTTATATCCAGATACTGCAGAGGCCATACAAAGCGTTGTATTGCCATCATAATTGTTTGTACCGATTGCACCACGCGTGAGCTTCCCAAGTGCATAGAATTCTTCTGTTAGAATCTGGCCTGTAGAAACAACAGCAAATGAATCACGACCATATTTGTTCTGGATATCTTTAATTTTTTCTGCCATCGCATCCAGCGCCGGATCCCATTCTGCTTCCTGGTATTCATCAATAATAGAATTACGTACCAGGGGCTTCTTACCACGTCCTTCGGTTTTAAACAGCTCGTGTTCGAATATGCCTTTTATACAGAGTTTTCCGCGATTAACATCGGCTCCGCCAACCCCACGAGATGAAACGGCCTGCCCCTCACTATTAATACCTACTTCAATTGAGCAGCCTGTAGAGCAATATCCACAGGTTGTATATTTCCACTCCACAACACCTTTATCAGCAATCTTTACTGGATTTTTTCTATTTCGGCCAAACAACATTGAGGGGGCTCCGTAATCGCATATTGGTTATAAAACGATGATGCTAAATCAAATACCTCATCACACTCGCTATTTATGCAAGCGTGATGAGTGTTTATTATTATTTTAATTCCAGGAAAATCTTTCCACTTTCAACTTTAGTTGCATAGTGTCCAGTACAACCTTCATCCGGACCCATTGCTTCACCTGTGGTCAGGTCTATTTTCCAGTTATGTAGTGGGCAGGTCACAGATTTATCGTGCACAATACCCTGCGATAATTTACCCTGCTTATGTGGGCAGCTATCATTAACTGCAAACACTTCGTCGTTTTTGTTACGAAACACAGCAATTTCTGCATCACCATTCTTAACAACACGTGCACCTAAAACCGGGATATCTTCTACCGAACCAACTTCTATCCAATTTGACATAGTCTTCTACCTTAAATCTAAACTTGTAATAAACGAGAGTGGTTATAAAGCGCCACTACCAGGTAGTGGCGATAACTCATTAACCTATGACCTTCAAAGGTACAAACTCATGCTGTTCAACACCACCCGTTGCACGAGCCGCCCATGGATCGTCCTGTGAGTGGGTGATTTCCTGTGAATACTTAAAGCGTTCAGCAAGCTCTTTACGTTGCTTCTCATTATCAACAATACTTTCTTTCACATAGGTAAAGCCTACACGCTCAATCCATGGTGCTGTACGCTCCAGGTAACGAGCATCTTCACGATAGAACTGTACAAATGCAGCGGCATATTCAAGCACTTCTTCTTCTGTATCAACTTTACATAACAGATCAGTTGCACGCACTTTGATACCACCGTTACCACCGATGTGTAATTCGTACCCTGAATCAACACAAACTACACCAAAGTCCTTAATCGTAGCTTCTGCACAGTTTCGAGGACAACCAGATGCCGCCATCTTGAATTTATGAGGCATCCATGAACCCCAGCTTAACTGCTCAAGCTTGATACCAATAGCCGTTGAATCCTGGGTACCAAAACGACACCACTCTTTACCTACACATGTTTTAACTGTACGTAGCGCTTTACCATAAGCATGACCAGATACCAGGCCTTCTGCATTAAGGTCTTTCCAGATGAGTGGCAACTCTTCCTTCTTAACACCATATAAACCGATTCGCTGACCACCTGTTACATGAACAGTGTCGAGGTTAAATTTCTCTGCAACATTTGCAATTGCACGAAGCTCTTTCGGTGTAGTCATGCCACCCCACATACGTGGAATAACTGAGTAAGTACCATCTTTCTGGATATTTGCGTGAACACGCTCATTGATGAAACGAGACTGTGGATCATCCAGTGCCTCTTTCGGCCATGAACTGATCAGGTAATAGTTAACGGCCATACGACATGACGCACAACCATCGTCTGTTTTCCAGTTGAGCTTTTCAAACACTTCAGAGATAGAAGTTAATTTTTGCGTACGAATCTGCTCACGAACGTGATCATGAGTATGTGAAGTACAGCCACACATTGGCTTCGCTTCTGGTGCAGCGTAATCACCGCCCAGTGTTGCCTCCAGTAACTGCTCTACCAGACCGGTACATGATCCACAGGATGAAGATGCTTTAGTATGTGCACGAACTTCTTCCAGGGTAAACAGGCCTTTCTTGGTTATGGCATTAACAACATCACATTTCTTTACACCATTACAACCACAGATTTCAGCATCATCCGGCATGCTGGCTGCTACATTACCACCATGACCTGAGTCACCCAGATGCGCCTGACCAAACATTAATGCATCACGAATATCTGTGATGTTGGTTCCTTCACGCATAAGCTGGAAGTACCACGCACCATCAATAGTGTCACCATAAAGCACTGCACCAAGAATCTTTTCATCCTTGATTACAATTTTCTTGTAAACACCACGGCTTGCATCACGTACAACAATATCTTCTGTGGTTTCATCACCCATGAAATCACCCGCAGAGAATAAATCAATGCCGGTTACTTTCAGTTTTGTTGAAGTGACTGAACCCTGATAAATACCGATACCAAATTCTGCCAGGTGATTTGCACAGACTTTTGCCATTTCAAATAATGGCGCAACCAGGCCATAAGTCAGGCCGCGATGTTCAATACATTCACCGATAGCATAAATTTTTGGATCATAAGTTTGCAGCGTGTCATTAACAACTATGCCACGTTCACAGTGAAGACCAATTTTCTTTGCCAGCTCGATATTAGGACGGATACCAACTGCCATTACAACCAGGTCAGCCTCTTCTTCAGAACCATCTGCAAAGACTACTTTTTCAACTTTACCGTTACCCTGGATTTCTGTCGTTGAGGCCTTCATCTTGAATTTCATGCCCTGTGCTTCAAGTGAGTTCTTCAACATCTCACCTGACACCTCATCCATCTGGCGCTCCATCAGCCAGTCCATAAGATGAACAACGGTCACGTCCATGCCCTGCTTCATTAAGCCATTTGCAGCTTCAAGACCCAGCAGGCCACCACCGATGACTACCGCTTTCTTTTTTGTTTTCGCCACATCAAGCATGGTGTCAACATCGTGAATATCACGGAAGCCAATAACACCTGGTAAATCATGACCAGGTACAGGAATAATAAATGGGTATGAGCCGGTGGATATCAGCAGTCGATCATAGGAAACCGTCGTACCATCATCTGCAGTCACCGTGCAGGCAGTGCGATCGACATCAGTCACCGTTACACCTTTATGCAGGGTGATACCATTATCGACATACCACTGCTCATCATTGAGCATGATTTCATCAATAGCCTTTTCCCCACACAGTACAGGAGACAGCAGGATTCGATTATAATTACCGTAAGGCTCTGAACCGAATACAGTGATTTCGTATTTTTCTGGTGCAAGCTCAAGTAGCTCTTCAACAGTACGCATACCCGCCATACCATTACCAATAACAACCAGTTTTTCTTTCATGTAGAAGACTCCATATATGGGGCAAATTTAGTTCTTGCTGGATAATAATGCATTATACGTGCCAATGATAGTATTAATTAGCTATGATACTGTTATATATAGATTTAATATTTCTAACAGAGGGAATAGCTGTTTATTTTTTGTTTTTTTATGCACCTTTATAGTGCATCATTTGCCAGCTACGCATATCAGCGCGCACTTATGTAGCACATACAGCCATTAACACTGACTAAGAACACAACACCTCTGCAGAGCCCCCTTCGCCTGCGCACCATTTAAGCGCAGCAACCATGAGGCTGCACAGTGTACTTTCTAAAATGCACGTAAATAGTGCGTTATAGGTATGGCATCTACAAGTATTATTAAATATGTTATTGTTTTATATAGACATAATATTTATGGCATCAAACATGCTTAAACTTGAAAAAAACTTTCAGGATAGAATTTAATGAGCAACCCTAACAAACTCAATCTGTTTTCCTTTAGTGGAAACACACGCATCTTGCACTTCACATGGTTTGCATTCTTTTTAAGCTTCGTCATGTGGTTCAACCTGGCCCCGTTTAAAGAATCCGTTATGCAGGCATTCGACCTGACAGGCCAGCAGTGGAAGACACTACTTATACTTAATATTGCGCTGACCATTCCTGCACGAATAGTCATCGGTATGATGGTTGATAAGTTCGGCCCCAAAATCATGTACAGCGGTTTGCTTTTTACCTCCAGCATTCTCTGTTTCCTGTTTGCGATGGCCAACACATTCGAAATGATGGCAATCATGCGTTTTCTAATGGGATTTGTTGGCGCCGGTTTTGTTATAGGCATCCGCATGATTTCTGAATGGTTCCCCGCAAAAACCGTTGGCGTTGCCGAAGGCGTGTATGGCGGCTGGGGTAACTTTGGTTCGGCAGCAGCAGCGATGACCCTGCCCACTATCGCACTCATGTTTGGCGGCGAAGATGGATGGCGTTATGCAATTGCATCGACCGGTCTCATTGCATTAATCTATTCTGTTGTTTACTACCTTAATGTACATAACACTCCAAAGGGCTCAACCTATTTCAAGCCCAAAAAATCGGGCGCACTGGAAGTAACCAGCAAGGGTGATTTCTATTTATACGTCGTAATGAACATTCCTATGTATATCGCCCTGGCTGTGTTGAACTGGAAGCTTGGCCCAGCTAATCTTGGAATGCTTAGCGGCACAGCAGAAACAGCTATATATGTGGTACTTGGCGCCATGTTTATTTACCAGTTCTCACAAATCTGGAAAATAAATAAACATATTTTTACTGAAGATGTTCCAGAAATTCACCGCTACAAATTCAAGCAGGTCGCCGTTCTTGACCTGGCCTATCTGGTGACATTCGGTTCCGAGCTGGCCGTAGTTTCAATGCTGCCAGGTTTCTTCATGGATACTTTCGAACTGAGTCAGGTCATGGCGGGTATGCTGGCAGCAGGCTATGCCTTTATGAACCTGGCGGCCCGTCCAGGTGGAGGCTTGTTCAGTGACAAATTTGGCCGTAAGAAAACCCTGATGTTCCTGCTTGGTGGACTGACTATTGGTTACCTGTTAATGAGCCAGATCACATCTGGCTGGATGATTGCATTTGCAGTTGCCGCTACCATGGCCTGCTCATTCTTCGTACAAGCAGGTGAAGGCGCCGTCTTTGCCATGGTCCCACTAGTCAAGCGTCGCCTTACTGGGCAGATTGCTGGCATGGCTGGCGCATATGGTAATGTCGGTGGTGTTACTTTCCTGACGGTATACTCATTTGTAGAACCATCTACATTCTTCCTGGTTATTGCCGGTGCCGCTGTATTTACCTTACTGATTATTGCCCTGTTTATGGATGAACCCTCCGGTCATATGGCTGAGGTCAATGAAGACGGTACAGTTGAAATGATTGAAGTTTCATAAGTACACCAGAAGCACCTGTTAGCATCAGGCTAACAGGTGCTCTTTCACCCCTGCTACAATACATTCACCTCTCCAATAAAATATAACAATTATATGTCTGGCAAATTAGAAATCAGTTTTGGACAAAGCTCCGATAAGGGTATTAAGGAACAGAACGAAGACTCTTATGGCGTTACCACTCCCAATGACCAGCTCCTCGACAGCAAGGGTATTGTTGCAATTATTGCGGATGGCATGGGCAGTTGCGCATACCCTAAAGAAGCCTCTGAATATGTCGTCAAAGGATTTTTTAGTGATTACTACAGCACGCCTGAAAGCTGGGCAGTTAAAACGTCTGGTGCCAAGGTACTGACCGCACTCAATAGCTGGTTATATGGCAAAAGCACCGATGAGCATGCCAGGGCCTATGTATCAACCTTCACAGCACTCATTCTTAAATCTACTACAGCTCACCTGTTACATATTGGTGACACCCGTATCTATCGGTTACGCGATAAGACTTTTGAAAAACTTACAACTGATCATCGTATCTGGGTATCCAGACAGGATAACTATTTAAGCAGGGCTATCGGTGTCGATCTGCACATCGATATTGATTACAAAACAGTAGATGTTGAGGAAGGCGATCTCTTTATCATGACAACCGATGGTATTCATGATTACCTTTCGGACAAACAGATTCGTGAACTAGTGCTGCAGCATGATGACCTGAACACAACGTCCGATGTATTGCTCAAACAGGCACTCGATCAGGGCAGCCACGACAATGTCACCTGCCAGGTTATTCGCATTGACCACCTGCCCAGCCAGCAGGCTGATGAAGTGATTAATGACCTGATACGACTACCCTTTCCACCAGATCTTACAGCGGGCATGAGCATCGATGGTTACAAGGTTATCGAGGAAGTCCACTCCAGCTCTACTTCACAACTCTACCTGGTCGAAGACACTGATACCGGGCAGCGCATGCTAATGAAAACCCCTTCGGTCAACTATGACGACGACCCCTCGTATATTGACCGTTTTCATATGGAAGAATGGGCGGGTAAGCGCATATATCACCCGAATGTGATGATCACCTATGAACAGAAACGGAAACGAAGCTGCCAGTATTTTCTTATCGAATATATTGAAGGCATTACCCTGGCCGAGTGGATAGAGCAACACCCCCAACCCGACATAAAGGCCGTCACCGATATTGTAGAACAGATCATACAGGGCCTGCGCGGGCTACATCGCCTGGAAATGATACATCGCGACCTTAAGCCCGATAACATCCTCATTCGCAAAGATGGAACGGTGAAGATTATTGACCTGGGATCGGTCAAGGTGGCCGGTATTCAGGAGATCGCTTCACCGGTGGAACGTTTTGAGCTGCTGGGAACAAAAAACTATACTGCGCCTGAGTATCTCATGGGTATGGCTGGCTCCAGTAAATCTGACCTGTTCTCACTGGGAGTAATAACCTACGAAATGCTTACTGGAGAGCTGCCTTATGGCGATCAGTCTGATAAAAACCTCGACTGGCGCTCCATCAGCAAGATCAAATACATTAGCGCACTAAAACACAATCCGATGATCCCTATGTGGCTGGATGGTGCACTGGAAAAGGCTGTAAGAGTAGATCACCGGCTGAGATATGACAGCTTTTCCGAATTTCATCACGACCTGACGCACCCCAATGACAGTTTTATGAAGAAAAACCTGCCCCTGGCTGAGCGTGATCCACTGACATTCTGGAAATTTAGCTCTGCAGCACTGCTTGTTGGCAACCTGTTCCTGCTGTATTTGCTCCTGAAATAGCCCGCAATCCACTACAGGCTGTACTACACTCATTGGCAGTCATATTAAATGAGCAATGCCGTGCCCTTAAAAAATCAAGACATTGTCAATGTTGTAGACTATCGCAAGGAGCTAAAAGATAGAGAATCAGAAATCCAGTTACTACAGGAAACTTTTCGCCTTGTAGCCAGTGAACTCGACCTGGAAAAAATCTTCAATATCGTTTCAGAACGCGCAATTAGACTGGTCGATGCTGAAACCCTGCTCATCCCCATACTCGACGAAAACAACGAAACTTACACCTATCGTGCTGGCGCAGGCGAAAATGTTGATGAGATCATAGGTGAATCATTACCGCTGGATTTTGGTATCTGCGGCTGGGTCTGGAAACATCGTCGTGCCTGGTGGAGAGGCGTACTAAAAGATCTTGATGAAAATGAACGCAACAAATGGGAAAAAGAAGCAGGCACGCTAATCCTTGTACCACTACAGGGCAGAAAACATTTTCTTGGCGGCATTGCCGCTATTAACAAGAAAGACGGTCTTGATTTTTCACGACGGGATCTGGAAATGCTCAGCATGTTTGCCGGCATTGTGTCAATTGCAATCGAAAATGCACTTTCTGTTGAAGAACTAAAGAACACCCAGGAAACATTAATTGAGCACCAGCACCGACTGGAACGATTAAACAAACAATACTCCGAATCCAGCAGAAAAATAGAACAGCTATCACTGTATGATGC